>NZ_JONL01000024.1 GCF_000711735.1 Maridesulfovibrio frigidus DSM 17176 | reverse complement strand
GCCGCATTTCTCAGTGCGCTCAACTCATTATTAGGACCAGCCTCAGAGTCAACTTCCGGCTCGCGCAATTTACCCGACTGACTTTGCGCGGACACGGAATTCACCTTTTTATCATCATTTTCTTCCACTCCACTTTCCGCTGCAAATTTTCCAAAACCACCTTCTGAAACTTTCGGCATCTCTTACTTCCTTGTTTACATTGAATTTATTGAAACAATTCATCTGTTGAAAGACAAGGATACTTCGAAAGCCGGACCCGAAACAGCCGAGTCAGGTCCGGGCAGAAAAAAATGTGGAAAAAGGCAAAAAAATAGCCCCGACTGAAGTCGGGGCTAATAATACTACTTAATATCTTCTGATTTTTCAGGGATTTCTTCGCCAGCCTCTTTCAATTCAGAGTGCCGATCATAGAAGCCTTCAAGAGGTTCTACAGAAACCTGACAATTAGGACAAAGCCCGTCTTTTGAAATTTTACCAACTTCAAAAGGACGTTCGCATTTTGGACAAATTGTTTTCTCACAATCTACAATCTTTTTTGAAGACATAAAACTTTTATAAAAAAGACCATAAACGATACAGAGCACTCCCGCAAAGATCATTACCCAACGAGCTGTAGAACTAAGGAGAACGCCTCTAGTGTAAGCTTCGAAAGACAAAGAAAAAGGGTCGCTTGCTTCAATTGCAACTATGCCGAAAAGAATTGGTCCCCACTTAAAACGCTTAATTATTTTTTTCATTTTCCATCTTTGATTTAATATAGTTAACAACTTTAACAGTATTATCTTTTAGTTCTTTGCGCCCAGCAATTATACCTCCAACTCCGCCTCCCCAGCTTGTTACTGCTGGCAACTCACCTGGGTTAAAAGAAGAAATAAAATCCTTCGCATTCTCCACTCCTACAGTCTGGTCAATCTCATCAGCCCCGCGTTTAATCCGCTTAGCTGCAGGTTTAGCAACTCTCTTCGCAGCTTTACTAACCCCGCGAACAACAGCCTTCCCATCCTTAAGCACAGCCCCGCCCGCAGAAGCAACAGTTCTACCAAAAGCAACTCCTGTTGCGGT
>NZ_JONL01000023.1 GCF_000711735.1 Maridesulfovibrio frigidus DSM 17176 | reverse complement strand
AAGTCGTGGATTGTTCCACCGTTAGCTACAACAAGTCCTACACCTTTACCACAGTCATGTGAGCTACCGCCACCGAGGGAGATAAGAGCATCACAGCTGTTGTCTTTGTATACTTTTACGCCGTCAGCAACGTTTTTATCAGTAGGGTTAGGAATAGTTTCATCATAAACAACACAATCCATACCGTCAGCTTTCAAGATATCTACAATCTGCTGGGTCATGCCCATTGCAGTAATTCCCTTGTCTGTAACGAGTAGAGGCTTCTTGCCTCCTAGAGCACGAATGCGGGATGGAATTTCTTTGTGTGCGCCGATACCGATAAGTGTAACGCTAGGAATAAAGAAACCGTTTACTTGTTCACGTACTGCCATGTTGGACCGTCCTTTTAAAGCTAAGGGTTAATGAAGGTTGGGCTTGTCGAGTGCTTATTAATAAGTCTCTCTTAGCAAAAACGGGGCCAAGTTTAATTTGCAGTTATTTCAAACGCTTAAGGTGTTAGGGTGTGTGTGTTGATGGATCAATTTCTATTGGAGGATGAAGATTATTGCTAAATTTTACTATTTATTGTGCGTGCTGAAAGCTTGTGAGTGTGATAAAATATAGGTTTTTCAAGGACTGTGTCATTATGATGCATTGTGAAGGGCCAGTGTGTCGCTCTAACGTGCTAGTATTTACCACTTTAATGGGGGGGGAGATGTTGTTGTTCGGATAAAGAAAAGAGAAATGACTGAAGGCAACATAAATTGGTAGAAATAATTTTTGCGCGCAACAAATCGCAGTATGAAGTACATCTATATTATAAGTAATGTGAATAAAATGGAAAGGGAGGCGCTTTGATAGTGAATCTATCTTCTGAGTATGTATTGAACTGAGTGATATTATCAGAGGAAGGGAGAAGTGAGTCTCCCTTCCTCAGAAATATATAGTCTAGCTTGTAGCGATTAAGATCAGCTCCACCCGAACTCATGCTTTTAAGCTATTCGAACAGTCTGGGTTGCCCTTAACAAAATCCATATCTGTATAAGCCCGAACTGTCCGCTGACCGAATATAGTGAGAAGTAGATTCCGGCATCAGATGCCGGAATCTACTGAAGTTCACTTGATTAAAGAGCTGCTTTGTAGATAGCTGCAACTGCTTCGTCTGTCATGCAGCGCGGGTTAGTAAGACCACAAGCATCTTTCTGTGCGTTAGCTGTCATAGTTGGGATATCTTTTTCAGATACTTTCTTGCCGTAACGTTCGCCGAG
>NZ_JONL01000021.1 GCF_000711735.1 Maridesulfovibrio frigidus DSM 17176 | reverse complement strand
AATTATACAACTTCTCCTTGAGAGAAGTGTGTTCTTTGAAAGTTAAATAGGGAAAATAGAGAAGAAAAATAAGTTTTTAAGGGCAACTGGTGGATGCCTTGGCGCTAAGAGGCGATGAAAGACGTGATAGGCTGCGATAAGCATTGGATAGCCGCCAAGTAGGCTTTGACCCAATGATTTCTGAATGGGGAAACCCAGCAGAGTAACCCTCTGTTATCTTTTGACTGAATACATAGGTCTTAAGAAGCGAACCCGGTGAAGTGAAACATCTCAGTAGCCGGAGGAGAATAAATCAAACGAGATTCCCATAGTAGCGGCGAGCGAAATGGGATTAGCCCAAACCAAGTGTTTTCGAACACTCGGGGTTGTAGGGCCTTTATAAGTGATCTGTATAGATAGCGGAAATGTCTGGGAAGGCATGTCATAGAGAGTGAAAGCCTCGTACGCGAAGTCGAAAGCAGCACGTAAGGTACCTGAGTACCACGGGACACGAGAAACCCCGTGGGAATCTGGGAGGACCATCTTCCAAGGCTAAATACTCCTTAGCGACCGATAGTGAACCAGTACCGTGAGGGAAAGGTGAAAAGAACCCCTGTTAGGGGAGTGAAATAGAACCTGAAACCAGTTGCCTACAAGCTGTGGGAGCGGACTTGTTCCGTGACCATTTGCCTTTTGCATAATGGGCCAGTGAGTTAATCTGTAATGCAAGGTTAAGCAGTGATGTGTAGCCGTAGCGAAAGCAAGTCTGAATAGGGCGACAAGTATTGCGGATTAGACCCGAAACCAGGTGATCTATCCATGGGCAGGCTGAAGCTTGAGTAAAATCAAGTGGAGGGCCGAACCGTTGTAAGTTGAAAATTGCTCGGATGACCTGTGGATAGGGGTGAAAGGCCAATCAAACTTGGTGATAGCTGGTTCTCTCCGAAATATATTGAGGTATAGCCTCAGGAGTTTACTTGCGGAGGTAGAGCACTGACAAGGCTAGGGGTCTCACCAGATTACCAAACCTTATCAAACTCCGAATGCCGTAAGTTATATCCTGGGAGTCAGACTGCGGGTGCGAAGGTCCGTAGTCGAAAGGGAAACAGCCCAGACCGTCAGCTAAGGTCCCTAAATCCATGCTCAGTGGAAAAGGTGGTGGAGTTGTATAGACAGCCAGGAGGTTGGCTTAGAAGCAGCCATCCTTTAAAGAAAGCGTAATAGCTCACTGGTCTAACGATTCTGCGCCGAAAATGTAACGGGGCTAAGCATGGTACCGAAGCTACGGGATGCGTCTTTGACGCATCGGTAGGAGAGCGTTCTCAGATGGGATGAAGGTGAATCGGAAGGTTTGCTGGACTAATGAGAAGTGATTATGCTGGCATGAGTAACGTTAAAACGAGTGAGAAACTCGTTCGCCGTAAGACTAAGGTTTCCTGGGTAAAGCTAATCTTCCCAGGGTTAGTCGGTTCCTAAGGCGAGGCCGCAAGGCGTAGTCGATGGAAAACAGGTTAATATTCCTGTACCTGCAAGTGTGTGCGATGGAGGGACGCAGAAGGATAGATCAGCCAGCTGTTGGATATGCTGGTGCAAA
>NZ_JONL01000020.1 GCF_000711735.1 Maridesulfovibrio frigidus DSM 17176 | reverse complement strand
GGAAAAGGGGTCAAGGCTCCCAAAACTTTTTAATGGGGGGGGGAAGGTGTTATATGTATAGATTGTTATAGTTAGCTTCAAAGATCTTGATTTTTTTCTCAAGGGACATCTGCTGACTAGCCTTTTCGCTTATCGTCAAAAAAGACACACACTCTTCATCCAAGCTATGACCTTCTAAACAATATGATTTCATGCGCCCCCTCTCGTAGTCAGACCATAGCGATTCACCATTTAGAAAAGAATACTCAAGAGAATTACGCGCAGCTTTCTTCAGGTTTTCATAGGTGAATCCCTGTTCAAGAGCTGCTCGAACATATTCGTTTGTAAGTGTCGAGCGAGCTACGCCCATATCATCGGATGATAACGTAACAGGTACTCCCGCTGACATATAAGTGCGCAAAGGATGATCTTTCCCAGCAACATGCAATATGACGTCATTACTTGAAAGTAAAGACTCCAACGCAATGCCATTGGCACTCATCAAATCAAGTGTATCTCGCGCGTATTCTTCATAAGAAATATCAACCCCATGCCCTATACGCTGAGCATGTCCTTTGATTAAAGCTAACCTGATGTGATTCGAGAGAGCTTGTGGAGTTGTAATACCTCCGGTTAGCTCACCTGCATGAAGTGTAATGGGTACATCTGGGTACAGATTATGAAAAAAATCCAACATCTCCATATGTAATTGATAATCCCGAACTGAAATGGGCGAATCTTCAGGGCCGACTAAATTTAGAGCAACAACTCTTGGATCACGTTTGACCAATTCAAACGACCAAGCCATCTGAGCAAACACGTATGAAGGAGTTGCTCCTCTATAAATTTGGTTAATATAATGAATTAGAACCTTACTGCCAGGGCCAGAGCCAAGAATATTTATCTTTAAAGACTCGGCCTTGTTTAGCATTTCAATTGAGTAATCCATCTCTGAAAAGAATCCATTAATCTTTAGCTTATTCAGCGCGGTTTGAAAATTTCCATCCCACTTGATGAGTTTTGACCAAGGAGTAACCCACCTTGGACCATAAATAGAAAGCATTGCTTCGACATATTGAACTTTATCACGATGGGCTTGCTTCGCGGCATGGGCTAATAAGCTCCCGACATTTTGTTTTGCAATTCCAAATTTACTAAAAGTCGAAAAAAAATGGTCATGACCCCACATCCGATTATCGCGAAGGTTCTGCCTAACGGATAAGGCATCTACAGCAGTATTCCAAATATTGCTTTTACTAAATGCCTGCGTAGCGGCAACCGTTCCATTGTTACATGGTTTAGTAACAAGGCGGCTGTCTGAAATCTTAATGCACGCATCTTCAGCGGCAGCCCAGGTCAAGTAATCTTCTGCATATGGAATCCCGGACAAATGAGTATGAAGCTCTGCCCCCTTCGGCATTTCTGCAAGAAACATTCGTAGTGCAACGGGATTAAGCTTAACTTGATCGAATTCGCGCTCTATATTTTTATGAACGCAGGCTTGCAGAAGGAATATGAGTAGAAGAATTGATATTTTTTTCATTATGGAAATAGACCTGAGAATAGAGGAGTCGTCAACGCAAGAAAACCCGTACAAACTTAATTGTACGGGTTTTCTT
>NZ_JONL01000019.1 GCF_000711735.1 Maridesulfovibrio frigidus DSM 17176 | reverse complement strand
CAGCAGAATGCATCTGCTTCCGAAGAAATGTCATCCACTTCTCAGGAGCTTTCAGCTCAGGGGCAGATGTTGCAGCAGACTATGACTTACTTCAAACTCGATAGAGCCGCGCAGAGGATGCTAGCATCAGGCTCAAAAAGTTTTGATGCCGATGATGATGGATTTAATAGATTCTAGCATTTAGTAAGCTTACATTAACAAGTAATCCCCCTCTGGAAGTAATTCCAGAGGGGGATTTTTTTGTGCCTAACAAGCAAGTTTAGTTAGTTTAATGGCCAGTATTATTGACAATAAATAGGTGTGAAATTTTTTTTCAAATAACCGTACAAAGCGAAGGGTAATTATAGTAGTAGGTATTAAACCATATCAAAAGTTGTGATTAATGTGAACGGTAGAAATTTTGTTTTTGCTTAAGCGGTTTACCTTTTTAGAGTTGAGGCAAGAGAGATGTTGATAAATTTTTGTATCGGCAGGGAGTTTTAAATGAGTTGGAAAGATTTAAATTTGGCCTATAAGTTTTCTATTGGTTTCGGGTCAGTGATTCTTTTACTGATTGTACTTGGATTCTTTTCTGTTTTTGGAATAGGGACAATAGTGCATGATTCGGAAGAGGTTATCGAAGGTAATAAGCTTCGGGGCGATTTCGTTCAAAAAATCGTTGACCATTTGAACTGGGCCAATGATGTAAATAGCCTTTTGACGGATAAAAACATCAATACTCTTGATGTTCAAACGGATCCTCACAAATGTGGGTTCGGTAAATGGTATTATAGTGAAGCACGCAACGAAGCTGAAAAACTGGTACCTTCTATTGCGCCAATGTTGGCAGAAATAGAAGATTCCCATAATAAGCTACATAAGTCCGCAATTTCTATTAAAGATAAATATCAGCCTGTAGATCCTGAATTGGGCAGTTTTTTAAGAGAGAAAGAGCTGGATCATCTTAGCTGGATGAACGAAGTTCTAAAAGAGTTGATGAATCCTTTGGTTGAAAGAATTTCGGTTCAGGCAAATCCTCATAAATGTGGCTTGGGAAAATGGCTTTATTCTGCAGAGGTGCAGAAGCAGTCCAGAGAAGACCCTGAATTTGGCAATTTGGTAAATGCAATTTTGATCCCCCATGCGGATCTGCATGAGAGCATTGGCGGTATGAATGAACTCCTAGCCCGCGGTGACCGAGAAGGAGCTCAGGATTACTACTCTATCAATGTCGAGAGAGCGGCCAAAGCAACTTTGGCCGATATTGATACACTAATTCATTGGCATGATGGAAAACTCAAATCTCTTGAGGAAGCCCTTAATATATATGCAACACAGACTGTCCCCGCATTAACAAAAGTTCAGGCTGTTCTTAATGAAGTAAGAGCTACAGTTGCTAGCCATATTATGACTGATGGGCAGATGCTTTCAGAGGCAGAGAACACAAAAGAGCTAGTCATTATCTTAAGTGTTGTTGCTGCAATAGCAGGTATTTTTATGGCTTGGCTCATTGCGAGCGGTATCCTCGATCCTTTGCGCAAGGGCGTTCATTTTGTCGAACAGGTAAGCACTGGAGATTTGACTGCCACTGTTGACCTGAATCGAAAAGATGAACTTGGTCAGCTCGCTGAGGGAATGCGCAATATGGTTGGTAACCTCATGGATGTTGTTACTAACGTGAACAGCGCAACTGAAAATGTTGCAAGTGGTAGCGAGGAGCTTTCCTCCTCAGCTGAGAGTTTGTCTCAAGGTGCAACAGAGCAGGCTGCAGC
>NZ_JONL01000017.1 GCF_000711735.1 Maridesulfovibrio frigidus DSM 17176 | reverse complement strand
ATGTCCATGAGCGTGCCGACTTCCTTGGCCGCTTCCGGCTCAAGATTGCACGTGCAAGTGCCTGTCTTCTGCATGGCGACAATGATGCCTTCAGTTACGGCGGCAGCTACGATTACAGCGATCTCTTTCTTTAGTTCTTCACTAATCTCACTCACAGCAAACTCCGGTTTGTCGTCCGCATCCCGAGGTTCGGATGCGGACGACACGAGGATAAGAAGGAAAGCAAAGCCTCCACGCTTATGAAATCAGTAACATGGGGTTTTGGAGTGAGGACGTGAGAGATCGCCACAGATCAGCAGGGATCAGTGGGGGTAGGGTTGACAGGGATTAAATAATGACAATTTTACTTGTAGGAGGTTATCATTTTTGATAACTTTTGCTTCATGAAATGGTCAATTCGATTCTATAGCGAAAAAGTAAAGAAGCAGACTCTTGAATTACCCTCGGGGATCAAGGCCAAATTGTTGCACATACTAGAAACAATTCAAGAGCTAGGTCCATTTGTTATGGGTGAACCCCATATCAAACCATTTGGGAAAGGTTTGTACGAAATCAGAGCCAAAGGAAAGGAAGGGATTGCACGTTCTTTCTACTGCCTGATTGAAGACAACCAATTAGTAATACTTCATTCGATTATAAAGAAATCTCAAAAAACACCTTTAAAGGACTTGGAAACTATCCGTAAGCGGATGAAGGAGGTCAAAAAATGAGTAATAGTCTAAATTTAGAATCATTCAAGCAGGAAGCACTCAGTGATCCTGAAACTCGTAAAGAGTACGAAGCTCTGACTCCTATCTGGGAACTCAGACGTAAGCTAATAAGACTGAGAACCGAAAAGGGAGTTACGCAAGAAGAACTCGCCAAACTCATGGGAACCAACAAAGCCAATATATCACGGCTTGAATGCGGAGAGAGCGCACCTTATCCCACCTTCAAAACAATCTCAAAGTACGCTAATGCACTTGGATACAAAGTCTCCATTGATTTTGATCAGCTTTAAAACACGATAAAGCACCCCGCCAAAAGCAGGGTGCTTTATTTAATATTCCTATCTCTACTTCCCAACCCCCTTCACCTTATCCCACCTAGCCCTTGCCGCCTTCCTAGCTTTCTCAGATCGTGCGGGATCTATAGCATTGCCTCCGAAGTTTGCTGTCTGCAATTGCAGATATTCGAGGACGTAGGGAATTTCATCTGCGGTGAATGCATTTTGTGTCAAGAGAGGCGTTGTTGCTTTTGATATAATTAGGTAACAAGTTACACCAAATAGATAACAACTTACAAAAAGTATACTTAAAATGACAAAACTCATATTTTTTACCTTGATTACAATCCTTTTAATTAGCTGTAAATATTCATCAAAAATATACCAATACTCTGGAATACGCCTAGTTTGTGAAAAATTATTTCCCAGAAGTAAAAAAGAAGAAGACGCCCCTGAATACATAAAACCGAGCAGCGCTATACCTTGGATAATAAGTATATATATAGTTATTTTCAACTTAGCGATAGATAGGTACGACCGCATTACAAAACCATTAATAAATCAAAAGGAAAATTTCATCCAAGAAATGGCAACAGATGAAAGAACTGAAGCGTGCTCAAAAATAGCCATTCTTCAACAGTTGAAAATTGCAATTGAACCAGAACTATTAAATCCACTCATAACAATCCACGCCTTTTTTAATAAAGAAGGACCACTCCTATACAATGAAGAAGTAGTATTCCTGTTAGAAAAGTATAAACTACTTCTAAATAATGCTATATTAAATTCAGCAATAATTGTTGATGCTGATCTGACTAAATCTTCATTACAAAATGCATCACTGCAAAACGTTACTTTTGAAAGAACCAACCTTCAGTGGGCGAAACTGAATTATGTAAACGGACAGTTCTCTACATTTGCTAGTAGCGACCTTAGCCATGCTAATTGTACTAGAGCTAACCTGAATGAAGCAAATCTGTCAGGCAATTACCTTCAAAAGACAATACTTACAGAGGCGTCCCTTAAAAGGGCAATTCTATCAGGAGCAAATCTCACTGAAGCTAAACTCTGCAGGGCGGACCTCACTGAAGCTGAACTCATTGAGACAGTTCTAATTAAGGCCGAACTCCAAGGAGCCAATTTTACAGATGCGGACCTTCGCGGGGCGAACCTCATAGAAGTGGACCTCACAAAGGCAGATCTCACAAGGGTTAAGCTCACAGATGCAGAACTCTCAAAGGCAAACCTCAGTGGTGCGAACCTATATGATGCTATAATAACAGATGCTTTCCTCTCAAGGGTGAATCTCAAAGGGGCGGACCTCAGAGGGGCGGACCTCAGAGGAGCTGAACTCTTTGAGGCTAATCTAACAAATGAAATGCTACATAAATAACGGACAGTCCGTTTTAGGTTAGGCAGCTAGTTTTTGTTTACGGTAATATTCCTGCTCAAATTGTTCTGGTGAAACA
>NZ_JONL01000016.1 GCF_000711735.1 Maridesulfovibrio frigidus DSM 17176 | reverse complement strand
CTGACCGGAAGGACAGCTGGAGTGTTTTTTTGCCAGTTCACCAAAGTCTGCGCCGTCCTGAATTTGTTTTTTCAGGTCCAGACAGGTATCTTCATCACTAACCAAAAGATGGCGTGCAGATGCTTTTGTCATGTACGTACTCCTGTAAGTTTTAATATAAAAATTTTAATTAACCTTGTAGTCTTGCCACTGCGATTTAATGCGTCGCAAAAAATGACCTTGCATGAATACGCAAGGACTGCAATGTGAAATACTGCATACATACCTTCCAGATCAATCCGGTCCGCGAATTCAACCAACGTGCGCACGTCGAATTGAGAGAGTTACAGGCGGAGTACCAGTTATCGGTTGTCTTTATCAACATCACCCACCAACCGATCAAAGTCAGACACAAAAAGCCTATCCTGAATGATGCGGTATTTCTCAAATTCGGATTCAGCGTGAAGCTTAGCATTATATTCTGAGCAGAATGCTTGATGAAGAGTTCAATGGCTAATGAATACATCTAAATATGCCAAGCTGGCCAAGTGCTCCACAGATACGGATCTTCGTGATATCAAAGATTTAAAAGAGCGTGGGATTCTTGAGAAGAATATTGCATGAGGGATTTGGGTCCTAGATTAATAAATTTCATAAAATTATTAAAAGAGTAAACCCCGCCTTAAAAAAAGACGGGGTTAGTCGATAGTCTAAAATTGTTTCTATTTAAACCATGAATTAACCAGTTTCTGATTCTTTTCGATCCAGATTGAGGCTCCTTCAGCGGGGTCTCCATTTTTCTCGATTGTTCCAATAAGTTCGCCAAGCGATTTATCATCCATGATCCAGTTGTTCATCCATTTCAGAACGTCGCCATAGCTGTCGGCAAAACCTTTTCTGGTTATGAAGAATATATCATCTCCGTCACCATAAACATTCTTGGGGTCCTTCAAATACTTCAGTTTGTACTCTGAAAATATGTAATGCGGATTCCAGAGAGTGACCACAACAGGCTTCTTTTTATCGTAAGCCATTTTGAGAGCACCCAGCATGGCAGGTTCGGAACTTTCCATAAATTCGTAATCTTCCAGTCCATACTTCTTAATGGCGGTACGAGTCATCTCATTGAGACTAGACCCGGAACCAATACCAAATATGTCATCGCCAAAAATGTCAGCCTTGCCCGCAAGTTGATCGAGGGAATCGATATTTACGTAGGCCGGCACCACCAACCCGAGCTTGGCACCCTTGTACCACGCACTCTGGATATCGAAATCCTTTCCATAACGATCTACCATGGGCTTATCAGAATTGGGGAGCCACACTTCGATTCCTAGATCCAGATTTTTGGAAGCAACGCCAGCGTACATAATGGCTTTCCCCACATCCACCAGTTCTATTTCATAGCCCCGTTTTTCAAGAAGCAATTTCCACATATTGGAAACTGCTACGTTTTCAGCCCAGTTGTTCACACCGAAACGTATTGGCGTCTTTTCAGCCATCGCAGAACCGACACAAAATGACATAAGAACAAAAGCAATAAAAAGGACAACGATTCCCTTAAATTTCATGATAATTTTCTCCTCGTTAAGATTGACAAATATTAAATATATCAGCGGCACACCCGCCATTGGTGTTTAAGCGCGTTGTATCAGGTACAAATAAGTTGGATAATTGCTGAATGTTTTAAGCTGCTTGAACTCATAAAGAGTCCTTGCGGAAGGACGTGTAAGGCAAAGTGGAGACAAATATACAGTCCCTTTGTTTTGTGGGGTTCCGGTTGTGCCACCCACCAAGTCAAGAAATGCCGGTATATGTCCAGCAGGCAATTTTTCGTCGAACAAAAAATTGGCCGTACATTCAATATGCTCGAACCTGCTATTCAGTAACTGCATTAGCTCAAAACATTCAATAACCTGAGAACTTTTTAAAGGCTTGCCTATGTAATCAAGGGTTTTCTGATCTGTTGACTCAAGGCCTAAATTAATAAAAACATTCAACCCGCAGTTATTGAGTTTATTGAAAAAGTCCTCATCTTTTTTCATCAGTGCCGAAACACTTCCAAAAAGAAAAACATTCCTCCCATGCATGTATGAGCTGTCCAGTTTCAAACGTTTTAAGGCCTGAGTAATGGCAAACAGTATAATCTCATCTTCCGCATTCAGGGCATCATGCTCACCGAGAAAAATTGAGTTGTAATTGATGAGATTTTCTCCAAAAGATGTTGCCAGTTCATCAAGCTGGTCTGTAATTCTATCCTTTGAAAATGATGAAAACACAGAGCTGTTCTTTACTGTGCAGAATCGGCATTTATAAAGGCATCCTCTGGAAATGTTGACCGGAATAATACCATAATCAACATGACGGGAGTCCGGTGGAAGAACCGACATACGTCCGCCGCATGTGGTAAATAACTCACCAGCTTTCTTTCCCAGTTGTTCTGGAGAATTTTCTATTACCGAAGTAAGGAAATCTCGAAATTGCGAAGGTAATTTTTCCGATACACGCCGGATTTCGCTTAATTCTTCGTACCAGTTATCAACAATCCGCTTGACTGCTGAGGACTCGAAAGGACTACCTCCGATAATGGCATTCGAATCATACTGAAGATTGGGAAGATAATACTCCCCGGTGGTTTTATAAACTTCACTATAAGGTTCAGGAACCCTGAATGAGACCGGAGACGGAAATGAAGCATCAGTCAAGGTTTCCCACGAACCGGCATATCCTCCCGTGGAATAATATACCCAATCGTTACCGATCGTCCTTTTAAGGTACTCAAGATCACTAGCCCAGTCTTTATCACGCCCTTCAGCCCGGAATATTTCATTATTCAAATTAAACTGAAGTAGTGAGGATTCAGTCTCAATTTCCGAATAGATCCCGTATACGACCGGACTTCTTTGCTTAACATAACCGTTTTCCCCACGCTTATTCAGGGTGATGCGAAAACTGTCCGTTTCAAAGGATTCTGTTGATAGGCTGTTATAGTCCATAGTGCAGTCCTTATTACTTCAGCAGTTCTTCTTCAAAAGGGTAGTGAGTAAGAAGTTTGGTGCCGGCTTCCGTGACAAGCAGCTGCTCTTCAAGCTTCACGCCTTCACGCCCACCTTTTTCACCAATGTAGGATTCTACACAAAGCGTCATGTTAGGTTTGATTACCCCGTCGTAACCCGCATCAGGAAAATCTGCTCGATGATACAGATACGGATATTCTCCGGACATGCCGACTCCGTGAGCTGAAAGGTAATAACGGTTGGAATGATATTTTTCCGGAATATCCCAAGCGTTGTCAGCATATTCTCTAAATGTCATACCTGGCTTGATAATCCCGATATTGTGCTGAATCTGTTCGTAAGCGACCTTATACAAGGTGCGCTGCTCTTCAGTGGGTTTATCCGGCCCGGAGTGGAAGGTCCGTGAAAAATCAGAATAATATCCATGACACCCCACAACATCTGTATCAAAACCGATCAGTTCATTTTTGCCGATAACTTTATTGGCTGATTCTTGAAACCAAGGGTTTGTGCGATTACCTGAACTGAGGAGTCTTGTCTCAACATAATCACCATTAAGAGCGATGATTTCCTGATGTAAAACAGACCAGAGCTGATTTTCGGTGATTCCTGGTCGAATGGCTTCACGCATTTTCCCTGTGGCCTGCTCTGTCGCCTGAAGAGATGCAATCATACATTTGATTTCTTCATTGGATTTGATGCAACGAGCCATTTCAACAGGTTCCTGTGCATCCGCAACCGGAATACCCTGTTTTGCCAATTCGATGGCAACTCCGGCATTCATTCTTTCAATGCCGACTCGAATATCAGAACCGACCAACTCATTCATGAGCGATATCATTTTTCTGGTCCATTCAACCTCACGCTCTTTTATCGCTGGTCCGGCTGCGACAAAACTTGCAGTTTCGGAAGGTCGAACTTCATCTATTGTTTCAAGGCCGTCAGGTAGGTGTAAACATCCAGTGAATTCAAAGAGGATACTTCGATCTTTAGTAAGAACCAAATAACGTGAAGGTGAATTACGAGAGCAAAACACCTGCATGTTCCGAGCTCCTGTGGCGTAGCGGATATTAACTGCATCAGATAAAATAAGAACATTCAAATTGTACTTCTTCATCTGCTCTCTTACTCGAGCTAAGCGATACATACGAACCGCTTTGAGATCTATACCCACGCTCTCAGGAGCCAGATCGATAAGATCCGGCCATTTCATGCTTTCATCTTGTGTGTGCCATTCCATCAAGTTCATATTTTTAGTTCCATTTTAGTTTTATTTTAATTGAGATAAATTTATTTCTAGAACCTCGAAACACGATCAACGTATCTCTCTTACCATACAAAACCAAACTAGAATCTATCTTATAAGCAGATAGGTGATAGACTAAGACTCCTTATTACGTTAAGTTAGTAACAATAAAAAAAATATAATAAATGGGGATAAGTTTTGATTTCATTTAATTTTATGCATCTCCAATGTTTCATTACAGCAGCGGAGACAGGTTCCTTTTCTGCTGCGGGTCGCCTACTGAGCAAGGCTCAGTCCGGGGTCAGTACAGCAGTTTCTAATCTTGAAATAGACCTTGGAGTGCAACTTTTTGATCGCAGTCGCAAATATCTTAAGCTGACAGATGAGGGAAAAGCTCTTTTACTGGAGGCCAAAGGAGTTCTCAAAAGTGGGGAACGACTAAAGGATCGAGCGATATCATTTTGTGCTCAGGAGGACACTCATATCCGTCTTGCGTTGGATGAGGCTCTGTACTCTGGATTTATCGAAACTGTTCTAATTGAATTTGAAAGAAAATTTCCATTTACAGAGCTGGATTTACAATCGGGAGTATTCAACGACGTGGAGAGATACGTGGCTGCAGGAGATGCTGATATAGGCCTTTTAATCAGTGTCGGAATCCCCCAACACACCGAAACATATCGACTGCTTTCATATGTTCCGTTTCAGGCTGCAGCTTCGGCTAGCCATCCGATAGCCCAAAAAGAAGACGTTACTGTTAACGACCTTGCAGCAGAACGACAGCTTGTTGTTACTAGCAGAGGAGAAAATAAAGACACTGAAGTAACTCACTTTAGCCCAAAAAACTGGCTTGTGGACAGCTACAGCACCTGTGCCTCTCTGGTGCAAAACGGAATGGGATGGGCTTTTTTTCCAACATGCATGTCTAAGAATCTGATGTCTGACAGGGGAATTGTACCGTTGTCATTGGAACTTGAGTTGAGAGAGCATGCTTCACCTCTTTATCTAATCAGGAACACAAATAAAAAATTTGGAAAAGCAGGTCAGTGGTTGCTTAAACAATTAGGTCAACATCAATTCAGGCAGTAAGTTTCTATGAAATTTGACAAGATCAATCGGGCTGTTAGCACTTTCTTTGGTTTATTCCGTAATCAAAACAAGTAAATATTCCTCACCTTAGTTATTCTGCCAATTTTCTTTGATTCAGATAGGTTCTTCAGAGAATGTTGAGATATAATGAGAATGGGCAAAGAACAGTGTATATACGCCAAGCTGGCAAAGTGTTCCACAGATGCGGCCCTTCGAGGTATCAAAGATCTAAAAGAGCGTGGAATTCTTGAGCAGAATGTTGGCAAAATGTTGGAGGAGGGCATAGTACCAGTTATCGTTTATCTTTATAAACATCACCCACCAACCGATCAAAATCGGATACAAAAAGTCTATCCTGAACAATACGGTATTTCTCAAATTATGATTCAGCGTGAAGCTTGGCATCTAGCGCGGTTACTTTACCACTGCCTTGCAGAATATCCCGATCTTCGAAGTCTAGGAATAGGTCTAAGCGTTTGGCCCAGTCTTCCATTGTCATGGGGATATTGCGCTTGGCTCTGGATTCAGCAAGTTCCAAATATAGATTTACGATACGGGCAACGCCGTCCATTTCTTCTTTGTTCAGGTAATTCTTGGCGACCGCAACATCACTTTTAATAACCTTACCGTCTGGACTCTTGGCCCATGAGGTCAGCCCATATGCTTTTCGTCGCTGTCAGCCCGTTATATTACCAACTCAGCGGATGTATGGCCGTGAATGGCAAAATGGAGCTTGTTCTGAACCTTGGCAAAAAACACCTTAGTGGTAGGGGAGTCCTTATTGTAATCAACGCAGGTTGTGTAAATATCGGTAATCTTCTGGTAAAATCTGCGCTCACTAAGCCGTATGTCCCGCATCTCTTCGAGCAAACGGTCAAAATAGTCTTCACCCAAGTAGCTGCCATTCTCCAGCCGTTTGTTATCCAGCACATAGCCTTTGATAGCAAACTCACGCAAAACCTGCGTAGCCCATTGTCTAAAATGGTTGGCGCGGACAGAATTAACCCGATAGCCGACCGAAATGATGGCATCGAGGTTATAGAAATTTGTGTTGTAGCTCTTGCCATCAGAAGCAGTATTCCGGAATTTCCGGATAACTGAATCTTCTTCTAATTCCTGACTTTTAAAGATGTTTTTCAAGTGTTCGCTGATAGTGCGTACATCCACATCAAACAGCTGAGCCATAAGCTTTTGACTGAGCCAGATAGACTCCTCTTCAAAGCGTACTTCAATGCTGCCTTCTCCAGCCTGTGCGGTGAAGATCAGGAATTCTGCGGTGCTATTTCTAATTTGTAGTGATTTGGGCATATTTTGTATCTGATGGTTAGCGGCTGTGCTAATTTATTTGGCGTTTTCTTTCAGAATCTTGACAATTGATTCTTGTGTATCTTGCAAAGACTGAGAAACTAAAATACAAAATTGCCCTAGCTCGCCTTTATCGGCTTCTTGTAAGCCTTCGATGTATTCCTGTCGGTTTTCATTGTTGATAACAGCAGGAAGATAGCCTTTTTTCATAAGGATTAGGTTCATCAGAAGCCTTGCACCGCGTCCGTTGCCATCTTCAAAAGGGTGGATGCGTACGAAATTATAATGAGCGATTGAAGCCGTAATTAGCGGGTGTGTCTGCTTTTGGTCTTGGTCAGTGATCCAGTCAAAGAGGAAATCCATTTCTGAGGAAACTTGTTCCGGTTCAACATAGGTATGAATCTCACCATTTGGAGTTAAAACATGGTTTGGATGAACTTTGTATTGCTCGGCAAGGGCTTCTTTTTTGATCTGTTTACCTTCTGGAGTTTGGGCCGCCGTGTAGTTCACTCCATTTAAAATCAGGGCATTAATTTCTTTCATCAGTCCGACCGTAAGCGGCCTTTCATCTTTGATGGTATCTTTAAGTGCATCAATTGCTTCTGAGTGGTTACGCGCATCAAGAAAGTCTTTGAGTGGCTTACCTTTTACAGTCAATCCCTCACGCAGGAAGAAAAGTGTTTCACTCGGGGTGAGCGTACTACCTTCAATGGCGTTTATATTATATGTCCAGTCCGCTTTTATCTTAAACTAGATTATATCCCCACAAATCACCTTCTAGAGGGCGTGTACCATCAATTATCTGTTGCAGCCTATCGTTTTCCGCAAGGCTGGCTGTTACTTCGGCAGCATCAGGAATTATATAGCTTGAAGGTATGTCGTATTGATTAGGAATCATACTTTTTGTGCCGTAAGTTTAAGCGTTAACGATGTTTGATTGTAGTTTTTTTCTCGGAGAGAAAATTAAATAAAAGGTGGTGTGTTGAAGGAAAGATAGTGCCGCCAGATAAATAAATGTAAGAGAAAGAAACTGGGCCTAGCTGGTAAAAATGTCTATTATTGTATGTCCTGTTGTGATAACTGCAATCCCTTCCGTAGTGTACTTTTGCCTTATTAAGGCTGAATTCAACTTTTATCCTGAGGGCGTGAGCTATGAAAAACAGTTTCCGTATACTTACATCAGTCTTTTTATTTATGGTTTTACTTTCCACTTCAACAATATCTACTGCAGCCGCAAAAATGTCCATTCCTGACGATTGTCCATGTAAAGGTTCGATTACAAATCTAATTGATGCGTACAATAATGATAAGGTCTTTAAGGTGCATATTGATGAAGCATTCAAAAATATGCAGCCCGTTCCGGAAGGATACAGGAAAGGCGGAAATCCTTGGATCGGAAAATCTTTTGCTGACCTGATTACATTTTTTGTAGAGTGGAGTTCATTTCTACCGGAAGTAAAAGGTAGTGAGGATAACGCACTTAAATATATCGAACAGATGGATTTGTTTGCGTATAAAAATCCATTTGGGCGGGTGGCTTTCCAAACTTCTCCGGGAGTTGAGATCTTTAACCGTTTTGCGACTGAACGCGGTGAATTTCTATCAAGTAGGGGGTCAACAAAAAAAGTAGCCGAATGGCTTGCTGATCCCCGCATTGAAAAAGAAGAATATGTCCTGCCTGATCCTACAGCCGCTGATGGCGGGTTTAAATCTTACAATGACTTTTTTTCTCGTAAGTTTAAAGATATCAATGAGGTCCGTCCGCAGACTATGCCGGACCGGGATTATATAATTTCTTCACCGACTGATGCCACTGTGAATTCCATTCCTGCAAAAATTGTAGATGGAACCACTAAGTTTAGGACCAAAGGTACTCAGGAACTGAATATTAAAGAGCTGTTGGAAGGATCACAGTATTGGAAGAAGTTTGTAGGTGGCACGGCTCTGTCTTGTGTTCTGATGCCTAATACTTACCATTATTACCATGCTCCAGTCGGCGGTTCGGTTATTGAAACCCGCCTTGTAGATGGCGCATTGGTTGGTATGGAAGAGTTTGTTAAATTCGCTCCAGCTGATGGCAATGTAGGGGCTCCCGGAGCAAGTTTCGGTGCTTTTGAAAGCTATGCGCGTGGTTATTTTATCATCGATACCGGAAAGTACGGTCTGGTTGGAGTTATTCCGGTAGGGCTCAGCACTGTTGGGTCAGTTGTGTTCGAAGACAAGTTTCTCAATGCGGACGGTCCGGTTACGATCAAACGCGGTGATGAATTAGGACATTTCCTTTATGGAGGGTCTCTGGTCATTTTGGTTTTTGAACCTGGAAAATATAGCTCCGATGCGATTAAGGTTCGTTTAGGGAACCAAATCGGTATATTTGATACCAGCTCCAATAAATAGTGTATAGAAATTAAAAATAAATAGAGTATGCAGGACCAGAAACAATATTGTTTCTGGTCCTTTTTCAATTATTTCACCTATGGTCCCCAATTTGTAACTTTGATCTTTGTCTTTTCCTGTAAATATCACGATAGCGGTTTAACGGTATGGAAGTCATATTTAGTTATAAAGGTTAATAGGGATTATGGAAAAATTTTCTAAAGTGGTCTTGCTAAGCGTTATATTTACCTTTTTAGCTGTAAACGTTTTTGCCAGTTGGAATCAGGCTTCTCCTGTAACGGAGCGTGTGAAGCTTACAGCGGCTGCTATTTCAAGCGTTAAAGCCGTAGTTGTTGGAACAGAAGGAAAGATATATTTCAATAAGAACCTAGCTGCAGAAGATAGCTCGTTCGAGATTGTAGCATCCCCCGTGGGGGCTGACTATGCTGCTGTGGATGTTGTGACTAATCCGACTGGCACTGATTACAATGCATTTCATGCTGTCACTGTTGATGGCTATATGTCTTCTGATGCTGCCGTTTCAGGGACATTTACTAAGATCTCTCTCATTGGAGATAAAACTGTAGATTCTCACATTGATCTTGCAGATGATGAGAACGTGATTGATGTGCTCGCCACTCCTTCGTTTACGACCGCTAAAAGTATTAATATACCTAGGCGACTATATATACTCACAAACAAAGCAAAACTTTTTTATATCTCTATCTTAGAAAATAAACTTTTAGAATACACTGTTTCAGAAGTGAGTTTTACTTCTGATTCCTCCAGCCTCACTGATTTTACCCCCACCAGCATTGGTTGCGGGGATAAAAAATTGTATATCGGCGGTAATGAATTTGATCCCGATAGTGATGAAACTACTGCAAAAACCAACTGTGCAACTATCGATTTGGAAAGCGTCACCAGCGAACATGCCGCCCTCACCATTCTTGCTAAGAAAATACCTAATATCACCGACATCACAGGTTTAGTTTGTGGAAGACCGACCGGTCATAGCACGGACTCTATTCTTGCTGTCGGTAATGAAGGACAGGCTGTTTTTAGTGATGATGGTGCCGAGACAGCTACACTATTCACCGGCACAAACTCTGCCTCTTTTACAGCTGTAACTTATAATTTTGAAGATGCTGTCGGATACGCCGTGGGTAGGGCGGGAGCTATTTATGAATTGGGAAGTGTCGTTGGCACAATCAATCATAGTCTCAGTTCCACGAGTACAGCAAATTTGCTTGCCGTTGTTGGGGGAGGTGGCCCGACAGTTATTGCTGTGGGTGAATATGGCACATTCTTAGAATCTAACATTAGTTATTGGGAACGTATTGCAGGTTGCAGTGAAGCTAGTTCAACCCTGTTGGGGGATAATAGTGAAAAAGGGAGATACTACCTTATCGGAGCCGACTATCATCCATACTATAGCTGGGATAACGGAGATACTTGGAAAAAGTACAGAAAACATGTCGAGATTACAAAAAAACCCAAACAGCGTTTGCTGAATTCTAATTACTCTACCCTAACAACTGATGATGTTGAGAAAACAAGTATACGATTTTATTCTAAAAATAAGCAGTGGAAAATCCTCATCTCGGCATGGGTTGCTGCGGATATATATGCAGATATAGCCGCGAGACCTACATGGCGTAGTTTTTTATTAGGTTCTGAAGGTGACATAATGAGCACAAGCTCTGAGTGGGGATCCACTAAGCCTGTAGGAACTAGTGCCCCTTATTCCAGCATGGCTGCAACAGAGAACGGACTTTATACTTTGACAGGTAGTAGAGCTAACGATGAAGCAACGGAAGACAGGTCGCTATTTGTTGTAGCTAGGGATGTGAAATATGACGGCAATTATGTTATTGAAATAAATCCAAAAAAAGAGAGTGGTTGCCGGTTAATAAGTTTAGAACAGAGTGCCATTCCTAATTCTCCCAGACTTTATGGATCATACAAGGGCTTATTCATAATTTCTAATGGCGGACCTATTAAATATATTAATGACATAGGTATGGTCGGTAAAAATCCTGCTAATATCAAGGATAAAATGGTTCCGATTGATATTGGGTTTGGTTCTCACGAAACGACCATGAGCCATACCATGACAAATAATGTAAATTGGATAACTGGAGAAATTAATAACCTATTTGTAATTGATGGCTGTACCTCTCCTCATGTTTGGAATTATTCTGGAGCTACGCCTGAAAATCCTACTGCTGGAACATGGAGAAACCTTGTGGGGGTACCAGATAGCTGTTACAGCGCGCCTCAAAATCCTCTGGCAATCTCTTGCCAAGACAATTGCGCCATGGTCACAGGCAAAGCAACAGAAGATGGTGAAACTAAGAATTATATATATCGAACCGAATCCAGACATTTCACCAAAATAGGTTACCAAAAAAAACTTCAAGATATAAATGCTCTTTATACTGATACTGATGGAAGTGTGTATGCTGGTGGAGAAAAAGGCTTGCTCCGTAAGGGAATAGTGGATGCAAAAGGAACCGGCATCACATGGGGTAACCAAATTGTTATTTCTGAGAGCATCGATAAAAATAAAGCTGACGCTGATATTTTACAGATAGTAGGCTCGGGTGAAAATGTTTTTATCCTGCATAATGGAACAATAGGCATAAGGAGTTCGTCAGGTGAAATTATAAAATATGACACAAGCAATACTGATGAAAATAATATATACACGCAGATAGCCGCTATGCCTCGTACAAAAGGGGTATACGCTATTGATAGTAAGACTAACATGCTACAGGCTATCACCGGAGACGGGTCTTCAGCAGTTAATCAGAAATATTCAGATGGTGAAATGGTGACTGTATCAAATACTAAGTGCCTTGCTATCTCCGCTGATGGAAACACTATATATACCATTAAATCTGATGACTCTGATAAAGTGAGCGAATATGTGTCGATGACTGAAATTGATGAAGATGGGAATTCTATATCTTTTGATGGGGAAGAGACTACAGCTGATAGCCCTGAGGGGGTTAGTGCTAATGAGTATACAAATATTCAATTACAAGTGCTGAAGCAATCAGGTGAAGGTGATAAGTGGAATTTAAAGTTGATAGATATTCTTCCAGATCAAGAAGCTATTAGCAAGTTCACTTCTATCACTGTGCTTAGTCCCACAAGAATTATTATTACTTGCAGTAACCCTAAAGCCGTCTTTGAATATGATGGTACCAAGTGTACTATGCTTAAATCTGTACCTGAAGCACCTTTATGTGCTTCAGGTACAGAGGATACCCTTTTAGTAGGAGCAACAAATGGCAGGGTTTATCAGGCAGCCATTACTGCAAACGCATGGACTTCTTTGCTTGCCGGAACCGATACCAATTCCGACATAAAAGCTATCACTAGTTCTCTTGATAAAAATTTTGCCGTGGCTGGAGGACATGAAGGCTTCGTGTCAGTAACTTTCTTTGCTGACGGTGGCACAGATTCAGACGTTGACGGAGGCGTGGGCGAGGTCGAAGGACTTCTTGAATCGGCCAGTTCTGATCCCAGCGCAACCGCTAAATCGCTGGCTGAAACCTATAAAACTCCAGTTGACGCTGTTCTTATATCCGCTCCGCAGATCTTTAAAACAGCTCCTGGAAAAATAGTTACTGGTAGTATACACAACTTTGCCTTTTCTGTAATTCCTACAGAAAAAATGGCTGTGAAAGACTTAGTTCTTACTAAGTTATATCCGGGAGATAAGGCCAATGTTAGTTATAACATCACTTACTCAAAACCAGCAGGTAAGACAGACGGAGATTACTGGATAGTTAATCCCGCTGGTGCTGTTATGCAAGCTAGTGACTCTTTAGTGGTCAATAAAGCTTATACTGTAAATTTTAGTATTAAGGATGAGGGACCATACGATGCTGCGATATCAAATCCCGGTATCATTGAAGACCCTGTTGTGCTTGGTTCTTACACTGTTCTGCCAACACCGCCAACACCATCAAATCCCGTAAGTGAAGGTTCTTCTACTGGTTGCGTTATGAATCCTGCCGCTAGTTTGGGTCTAGAGTGGATGCTTATTGCATTCATTCCTGTATTTGCTTTCATAAATAGGCGTTTTAAAAAATATGATAAATTTTAGAACGTAATTGTTATGTCTCCCCAATTTTGTAGTTACAGTTCAATCCTTACCCATATATCTAGAAGTAGATCGCTTGTTGTGAGAGCTCCATGTAAAATATCCTGCGTTTAGGGTACGAGAAAATCCTACTTTTCAGAACCTTCAATTTGATGGGGGATTACCTCCCCCATCAAGTTTAAGGTTAGTAGCCTAGAGGGGCTTTCTTACCTTGTCCACCTGATGGGGGGGGCATACCTACTTAGTCGGGGCTTTATTATAGCGGTGAAGAGTTGTTTAGTCTTCGCGGCTATCGATGATCAGCAGGTGGTAACCGAACTGTGTTTTTACGGGGCCATGAACTTCGCCAAC
>NZ_JONL01000015.1 GCF_000711735.1 Maridesulfovibrio frigidus DSM 17176 | reverse complement strand
ATTCTTCTGAATACTTTCGATTACTCATGAGTATTTCTCCTGCATGAGCTGACTTTAACCTCTCGAGCCGTGTCCGTCATCTATAGAGCACTTCATATGCATTTTTAAAATGCCTCCAATCCGTTTGCCCCTCACCTAAAACCGTAAGCATGTCGCTTTCATTAATACGAAGATGTTTGTATCTATTAAAGTATTTTTTATATGATTGCTTTTCTAGCAATCGACTACTGTAACTTAGTCTATTTTGTTTTGACTTTGCTTTATTTTGTATTTCTTGAATATTGAAACGCTTATCTTTCACACTGCGTATCCATTCAAGTTTACCCCTCACAACCATGCTAAATAATTCAGTACTATCTTCTTTATTTTCGCTATTTCTTGTATCGTGGTAGTTTATGAACTTTTCATAGGCAGCTTCCATCCCATTGAGCTTCCAATCATGAAGCATGGCTCGAACTTGGTTGATGGATCTTTTCCTAATGTTGGGGAAGTCATTAACAATCAGACCTGTAACAATTTGTCTGTCAGCTTGAGTTCGTAAAGTTGTTTTTTCCGAATTGATTTCAAAACCATTCTTGTCTATGATTTCTATTAATCCTTCACCCGGCTTCCAATTTTCATCACGAAAAGCGATGTCCCTAGGGAATTCTATTATATTCGTAGAAAAGGTCATATCATCTGCATATCGCGAGTAATAACACCCATATGCTTTAGCTAAATCACTTAATTCTCGGTCCATATGAGAACAAATCATATTTGATATTATGGGAGAGCATGGAGAACCTTGTGGGAGGCAGTCATTGTAGCATGCTATTTTTGCTAACAGTATAGCTATATTTCTTTTAAGTTTGTATGGATTTGATTGAAATAAACCCATAACTCTACCGAAATGTATTGTTGGAAAAAAATCACATAAATCAATGTTAAAAACATATCTTTTTTTTGAATGGACTAACGCATTTCCAAAAACTGTTTTGTCTTTGTTGTGAGGTGTTTCCTTTATATATCCGTAAGCCGCTTTTTTAGGATCGTATATTCCTTCAAGTTTTGAAGTCAACGACCTTTGAATCGTTTTTAAAGCCGTATGTGGTGCAGCTATTGTTCGATCTTTTCCATTTCGTTTTTTTATTGCAAATTCGGTATACTGACCATTGGGACCATCCGACAGCCGATAAAGAATATAGCTAAAATCTTTAGGTTTAAATCCTAAAAATAATGCAAGCTGATTAAGTGTAGAAATTTGTTGGAATCGAGATAAGTTGTTTATCCTTGTCACATTTTTCTCACATGTTTTTAGGGTGTCTGCCTGATAATTCTACATGCAGCGAAGCCGTGTTAATTAAAGTCAACAAGAGCCGCTGAACAAGCGGGGATAGCCAGAGTGGCAAAGTGTAATAATCATCGATGGTACACCGACAAAAAGGCAATTACTTAACGGCAGACACCCTAGTTACTATTGGACAGAATACTTATAGTATGTCAAGTATTCTTTAACATATAGAGGTGAGGTTTTATATCCCAAGCAGGATAGATAATAAATATAAATATTTAGACAAGACAAACACCCCCTAAAACCCACCCCCAGATACAGCCTCCACCCCAGCAACAATATCAAGCAACTCACCCGTAATAGTCCCCTGACGCGTATTCCTATAATCCGATTCAAGAGCCTCTACGTGTTCCAGAATATTCTTCTCCGCAACCTGCATTGCTGTAAGCCTTGCGCTATTTTCTGCTGCCAGCGACTGCACGATGGCCCCGTAAACTGAAATATAAATGTATTCATGAAACAGCGTAGAAAATAGATCTCTAGCTGGAATGTTTGTTATAGGCAGAGACTTTCCTGTCCATTCTGCGACCTTGGTTCTGGAGTGAAGCGGCAACACATGCTTTGCCGTCACCTTAGTACCATCAACCGCAAAACTGTTATTTACTACGCTGAACCTGCCCATCCCCTTTTTGCGTCTCCATTCTTCCAAGCTGCTTTCAACCTCATTCACTACTCCGGTAACACCGCGCAAGCTTCCGGGCACTTTGAAATTTAGGTCAGGTGCAATGCCAGCATCTTCAAGAGCGCCGCGCACCCTCTCCCCGCAAGTCCAGCACGAAACTTCAAATCCGTCTGACTTCAGCTCATCTATTACGCGCAAAGTTTCCACCTTCGAAACGTCATTAAACTGCCCGCACATTCCCTGATCAGAACCTATGGCAAGCACAACCGCAATTTTGCCTTTTCGCTCATGCGGAATGACACCTGAATTCTTAAAAAATACAGTCCAGCCATCCTCAACTACTTCCGCATACTCGCCCACACCATGTGCCGCATTTTCGAAATGTCTGATGTTGACCGCTGCTAAAGCCTTCATAGTTTTAACCACTGACAACAGATCGTGGGTAGTTGCTATTTTCTTTTTTACAGCATCAAGAGCTTGCATCGGACACTCCCCAAAGATCTATACATTTCTTAATGTTAAGCTTTAAGTCTTCCCAAATTTTATCATTTGAATCGGCTTTAGGCAGTCTTTCAAAATCTGCAAAATTATCTCTGGCATCAGCTAATATGAAATCCTGAATATCTCCAATTTTGTCGAGCGGGACCTCATCTAAAAGCCCGAGTGATGCAGCCCACAAAATTACAAGCTGCTCTGCTGCACTAAGGGGCGAAAACCTATCCTGCTTGAGCAGTTCTCTAACCCGCACTCCATGATCAAGCCTTTTACGTGTATCCTTATCAAGCCGAGTGCCGAACCTTGCAAAAGCTTCCAGTTCCTGAAACTGAGAATATGTAAGTCGCAGATCACCCGAGACTTTTCGATACGCCACAGGCTGAGCACGACCACCAACCCTTGAAACAGATTTACCCACATCAACAGCAGGGAGCAGTCCCTTTTGGAATAGCACTGGTGACAGGTAAATTTGCCCATCGGTTATGGAAATAAGGTTTGTCGGAATATACGCCGAAATGTTTTGAGCTTCCGTCTCGACTATAGGCAATGCCGTCAGAGTTCCGCCACCATGTTTAGGACTTAGCCTTGTGGATCGCTCGAGGAGTCTTGAATGGATATAGAAAATATCACCGGGAAATGCTTCGCGCCCCGGAGGCCTTCGCATTAGCAGGCTAAGCTGACGATACGCCTGTGCATGCCGAGTGAGGTCATCATATACAATGAGAACATCGCGCCCCTGCTCCATGAAATATTCAGCCATACTTGTTGCGGCGTAAGGAGCAATGTACTGCATACCCGATGGAGCATCCCCTTCGACCACAACGACGAAAGTATAAGCCATAGCGCCATGTTTCCGCAGTGCGGAAATAACTCTGGCAACAGAAGTGCTACGCTGTCCGATAGCGCAATAGACACAAACTACGTCGCCCTTTTTCTGATTAAGTATAATATCAAGCGCAACAGCCGTTTTACCCGTCTGCCTGTCGCCTAGAATGAGTTCCCGCTGTCCACGACCTATGGGAATCAGGGTATCGACAACCTTAAGCCCGGAAGCCATAGGTGTATCCACTGGGGCGCGCATGAGAATCGGCGGAGCTTCACATTCTATTGGGCGGGTTTGATTAGTGTCGAGCATGGGGCCGTCATCTAGTGGGTTCCCTAGCGGATCAACAACCCTGCCAATCAACGCCTCGCCAACGGGAACGCTTAGAACAGTACCAGATGGAATAGCTTCATCACCCGCGCTAAGATCAGCACTTCGTCCAAGTAGCGCAACTCCTATGGAGTCTGGCAGTAGATCAAGCGCCATTCCCTGAACCCCGTTACCTAAAGTGAGGAGTTCTTCCGAACGGACAGATTTAAGACCTTCAACCTGCGCAACTCCTCGCGCTACAGAAATAACACGCCCTACTTCGCGAGACTCAGGATTGTAATCCATTTTATCAAGCCCTTTCTCATATGCTCCGAACGCCTGATCCATATTGTCTGAAAGAAATCCCATCACAAACCTCCGCCCGAATCTTTTTCAGATTTATCAGCCGACACACTCGATGGCTCTGCTCCGATTTCCTCAAAAATAGATTTTTCCAAATCAACAATGTAAGATGAAAGGGACCATTCCCATTTTCTGTCACCCGCAATAAGCTCCACTCCAATTCCTAGATTAGGGTCAACAGTGAATACCCGCTGATTACAATCGGGGAAAATTCTGGCTAAAGCATCTTCCGTTCTTTCTCTGTTTTTCCCGTCATGCACAAACCCGGTACGGACAATAATTTCACTGTTCCCGCAATCGACCTTACCAGTCTCATCTTCTACCGAAACCAATAAGCCAGCCACTACCCGTTCTTCAAGATTTGAATCAGTTAAGTCTAACATTATACGCGAAGCTGCTCCGGTGACTTCCTTCATAACTCGTTTCTTTAAGCTAAGAGCAAGACTCTGCTTTTCGCGATCTAAAGCGGATAGCCACTCTTCGCGCTGGACTTCAATTTCCTTCTGAGCGGCTACCATAGCCTGCTGACGCCATTTTTCAGATTCTGCATGGATTTCAGACATCACATGTGCAGCTTTATGTTCAAGTTCGCTATGCTTTGTTTCCAGCGACTTATGAAGTTCTTCTGCTTCATTTCTAGTCCTATGCGCCTGCGTCATCTCGTCGGCCACACGTTCTTTGCGCTTCTTCATTGCCTCCACAAGGGGGCCATAAAGAAACAATTTAAGCAAAAAAATTAACACAAAGAAGTTAATGATTTGCGCAAAGACGGTGAACCAGTCTATCAACATGATTTAACCCGCTGCCTTCTCAATAAAAAAGTTCCAAAATGGATTTGCAAACAGCAAAATCATTGCAAGTACAAAACAATAAATTGCAGTTGATTCAACCATTGCCATACCTACAAATAAGAATTTTACGATGGTATTGGTTTCATCAGGCTGCTGAGCAATTGCACTAAGTGCGCGCGACAATGCCATCCCTTGCCCAATAGCAGGCCCAATAGCCCCGATACCCATACAAAGTCCGGCGGCTATAACCGATCCGAATGCGATCCAGCCAAGAGTTTCCATATTCTCCTCCTTAATATTTTCTAACTATTACTAGTATGAACTTCCAAACCTGCGGCAATAAATACTGCAGCTAAAACCGTAAAAATATATGCCTGAACAACACCAATCAAAAGCCCGAGAAGTTGCATTATGACAGGAACTAAAAGCGGCATTATCACCAATAAAATAGCGCCCATCATCGTTCCGCTCAAGATATTACCGAATAAACGCACAGCAAGAGCAAAGGTCCTGCTAACCTCTCCAATTATATTAAATGGGAGCATCATGGGCGATGGCTGAATATAGCTCTTAAGGTAATTACGAAGGCCATTCTCTTTGATCCCGTAATAGGGAACTGCGAAAAAAACGATCAGACTGAACGCAGTTGTTGTGGAAAGTGATCCCGTGGGAGGAGCAAACCCAGGAACTACGGCGAGAATATTTGAAACAAGGATAAAAATAAAAAGTGTCCCAAGAAGTGGCAGAAATCTTTCAGGACGTTGATTTGTTGCCCCTTCAATCTGTGTCAGCAATCCATCAACTAGTATTTCAAGGATGTTTTGTTTATCAGATATAACCGATGAGGATGTAATTTTGCGGGTAACCAACCATGAAAAACCCACGAGTAGAAACATGACAACCCACGTATATACAAGGGTGTCGTTAAGCTTCATAAATTCGTAACTTAAATAAACAGTATTATCCGGGCTTATTTCCACGGCTTTCTCCTGCTACCGCAAATCAGTGCTTTTTCATCAGAGCAATACTTCGACAGCGCAAAAGTCCTAAGCAAATAAAATCCGAGAAATGCCGCAGCAATTGGCGCTCCACCCTGTTTCATAATTTGTCCAAAAACAAACAGAGTCACTCCATATCTTAGCAAACAACCTGACCAGAAAAATAAACGAGGTCGCACAGCTTTTGGTAAATATCGGACAGTTGCCCAAAGTCCACCAAAATGAAATGCCGCGAGAACCGCTCCAGAAGCAAAAAAAGCGCAAAGCAAGATATAATTGCTACTTGTCATTCTTATTCTCCAGATCGGGGTTCATGGCATCTGCATCGTCAGTAGATTCAGGGTCATCATTACACAGCCAATCTCGATCACGTTCGCTGATAATCTTGCCCTTCTCTTTATTCATCCACATTCCAGCACAAACGCACCCGGCAAAAAGACCAACTCCGAGCATAGTCAGGGTCCAGCTAACTTTATAGGGCCACATGTAATCCATCCAAGCGCCAAGAAAGCTTCCAAGAACAGTCGGAAAAGCGATGCTCCAACCAACAACGCCCATTGATCCAAAGGCTGACCAAGTGCCAACAACACCGCGCCTTTCAGCGCAAATTCGCCGTTTTTCCTTAGTAGCGACACTATCCCTGAACTTATTTGAACGCGGGTTTTTATCTGTGCTCATAAAGTTTCAACCTCAATAAGGCTGCGGACAAATCCAGCCTCAAGCTTTGCTACAGTTGTCCGAGCTGCTTTTTCACCTTCTGATGCATCATCAAGCATACGGTTAACTTCTAATTCAAGTTTTCCTATTTCACCTTGAACGGCTGCGCGCGATGAAATACGTACAATCTCCCCCTTTTTGACTAGGATACCTGTATCCACAGCCATATTCGTTGCTTTTCCCTGATGATAGTAAGTTAAAATCCCAGCAGAAAGAGCAGTTGCCATATCAATATGATTTGGCAGAAGACAAAATCCTCCCCGCTTACACTCCGCAACAATTTTATCAGCTTCACAATCGAGGAAAACGCCAGACGGCAGCATTATTTTAAGCTTCATCAGCTGCTACCCTCAGCACCGCCAGTTTTAGCAGAATTAAGATCATCAAGAGAGCCGATCATATAGAAATCACGCTCGGATAAATCTTTAAACTCATCATTTAAAATGCGCTCACAACCTGAAACAGTATCTTCAATATCAACTATTTTACCTTCCATTCCTGTAAAATGACGAGTCGTATTAAATGGCTGAGTCATAAAACGCTCAAGCTTTCTGGCGCGTGAAACAATAAGCCTATCTTCACGGGAAAGCTCTTCAAGACCGAGCATAGCTATAATGTCCTTAAGATCTTCATACAGAGAAAGCGTGCGTCGAACTTCACGCGCAACATCATAGTGACGCTGTCCGACAATAGCAGGAGAAAGCATCATAGAACGTGATTCAAGCGGATCTACAGCAGGATAAAAGCCTTCTCCCGCCCGTTTGCGCGAAAGGACAATAGAAGATGAAAGATGAGAAAAAGTGTGAGTTGCGGCAGGGTCGGTCAAATCATCAGCCGGTACATAGACGGCCTGAATAGATGTGATTGCACCCGATTTACTGCTTGAGATACGTTCTTGAAGCTCAGAAAGGTCAGCACCAAGTGTGGGCTGGTACCCCATGCGAGAAGGAAGCCTGCCGAGCATTCCTGAAAGTTCCATCCCAGCCTGAATGAATCTGAAAATATTATCGATCAAAAGCAGAACATCTTTGCCTTGATCATCTCTAAAATGCTCAGCAATCGTTAACGCTGTGTGACCCGTTCTAAACCTAGCACCAGGAGGCTCATTCATCTGTCCGAAGACCATTACGGTATTATCGAGAACTCCAGCGTCACCCATTTCACGGTATAGCTCTTCACCTTCACGACACCTTTCACCTATCCCGCAAAAGATACTTATGCCGCTATGACGCCCGACCATATTATTGATAAGTTCTGTGATTAGAACCGTTTTACCAACGCCAGCTCCACCGAAAAGTCCAGCCTTGCCACCTTTCTCAAGAGGCATGAGCAAATCTATGACTTTAATCCCCGTCATAAATATCTCTTCTGAAACAACGCGTTTAGAAAGTTCTATAGGAGTATTATGAATTGAACGATATTCTAAATTTTCGGGCAAATCACGACCGTCTACGGGTTCGCCAAAAACATTAAGCACCCGCCCAAGCAATTCTTCGCCGACAGGAGTGTGTAAAGTTACTCCTTCACTATCAACAACAGCGCCCCTAGGAAGACCACCAGTAGGAGTCATGGCAATAGCTCGCACTGTATTCAAATCCAGATGATCAGCCACTTCTAAAGTAACTTTTCGGTCTCCGTGAGCATACAAAACCGAAAGCATCGGAGGAATGCCTTCAGGAAAACGCACGTCAACAACGGACCCGCGAACAGAAATAACTTCTCCACAATACTTATGATCCATATTCTGCCACCGTTTTTAATTAGCCTGCAACTTTACAATTATTGCACCGTATAAAATAAGAGATATTTTCAGAATACTACAACAACACCTTATGTCTATCATTTTTAATTATTAGCTAAAATATTCAGAAATAGACCCGATCACGTACATGAATAATTAATATCAGCTATAGTTCAATACGTGGAGTAAAATCCTAAAATTAGCCATTATCAAGGGTTGCCTTAACACTAAATAGGAGGCAAAACACAACAGCACAAAGCGAAACATATTTAGACTAATTTCCCACAACCAGACGGACACATTTCATGCGCACCCCTCTTGATGTTCTTCAAAAGACATACGGCTACGAAAAATTTACCGGACTTCAAGACGAGATTACTTCGCGTGTAATGGCTGGCGGCCATGCTGTTGTATTCATGCCTACAGGTGGCGGTAAATCTGCGTGTTATCAAATACCTGCCATATTGCGCCAAGGTGTCGGAATTGTAATTTCTCCGCTCATTGCACTCATGCAAGATCAGGTTGCAGCTCTCAAACAAATGGGAGTGCGTGCGGAGTGCTTAAATTCGTCTGTGAAAGGTGAGCATGCTTCGCAAATTATCAGCAGTTTATATAATGGCGAACTAGATCTTTTATATGTTGCGCCAGAAAGGCTTGGACAACCTGGTTTTTATGAAATGCTTGAACGGATCAACATCGCACTGATAGCAATCGACGAAGCCCATTGTGTATCTCAATGGGGACACGATTTTAGACCGGACTACCTAAGACTGGATGCTCTTGCAGCTAGATTCCCAAATGTTCCACGCTTAGCACTAACAGCCACAGCCGACGGGCCAACTCAGAGGGAGATTCTGCAACGGCTTTCATTTACAGAAAATGATATTTTCGCAACGGGATTCGACAGGCCGAATATCCGCTATACAGTTGTCCCTAAAGAAGGGGAGCAAATACAGCTTCTTAATTTTATTAAAAGTGACCATGATAAAGAATGCGGCATAGTCTACCGCATGAGCCGCAAAAAAGTTGAAAAAACAGCTGAATGGCTATGTAAAAAAGGAATAAAGGCCCTGCCGTATCATGCTGGACTGAGCGCGCAGGTACGTGAAAAAAATCAGGCGCGATTTATGTCCGAAGATGGCATTGTAATCGTCGCTACTATCGCCTTTGGAATGGGAATCGATAAGCCTGACGTGAGATTTGTGGCTCATCTCGACCTCCCGAAAAGTATTGAGGCATATTATCAGGAAACAGGAAGAGCTGGACGTGACGGGCTCCCGGCTGAAGCGTGGATGTCTGTCGGGATTGGCGATATCGGTTTTTTGCGCAGAATGATAATGTCGGGAGATGCACCGGAAGAACGCAAGGCTTTAGAGATGCGCAAACTTAACGCCCTACTAGCCTACTGCGAATCTTCAAACTGCCTAAGACAAGCACTGCTCGGATATTTCGGAGAAGAGCTAGAAAACCCATGTGGAAACTGTTTTACCTGCATCACTCCTCCAACTAAATTTGATGGAACAATAGCAGCACAAAAAGCTTTATCGAATGTTTATCGCACAGAACAAATATTCGGAGTAAATCATCTCATAGATGTATTGCTGGGCAAAGAGACTCCTAAAGTGAAAAGTAATGGGCATGAAACTTTAAGCACCTTCAAAATAGGTACAGAACATACACCAGAGGAATGGACTTCTATTCATCGCCAGATGGTATCTCAGGGGCTTCTTGATGTTGATATCGAAGGATATGGCGCTTTAAAGCTGAATAAGCTGAGTTGGGAAGTTTTAAGAAAAGAGCGAAAGGTTGATCTACGCAAAGATCCTATCATCGCTAAGAAAAGCGTAAGCAGTCCAAGAAAGAAAAAATTAGTAATCGGAGGACAAGACTGCCCTTCAATGACAACATCAGAAGCTAAAAAACTACTGGATGCACTCAGATCCGTACGTAATGATCTAGCTAAAGAGCAACAAGTTCCAGCTTTCATAATTTTTCCAGATAAGACGTTACTTGAACTCGCCTGCTACCGCCCGGAATCAGTCGATCAATTATACGCTATAAGTGGATTTGGAGATCAAAAAGTATTTCGATACGGAAGTCCAATTATTGAAACTCTGCTAATGCATCAAGATGAGCATGGGCGTCCGAAAGACCTTGCACCTCTTCCTGAAGGTAAAACCAGAACACCACCAAAAGAACTAAGCGCAAGTAAGCCAACAGTGCCTCCGTCAGCTCTTGAGACGCTCGAGTTATTCGAAGACCTACAGAATATTAGCAAAGTCGCAGAAAAACGAAAAATTAAGCAAGCTACGATATACAGCCACTTAACAGCGTGTGTTAAAGCTGGTAAAATTGAAGTGAACGACATTCTAGACTTCGACAAAGCTGAAATTGAGTGCTTAAAAGACACAATCTCATTTTATAAAGAAGAAGGATTCATGCAGCTTAATCCTATTTTTAATGCTTTATACGGAAACTACTCATACGAAATACTTCGTATTTTCCAAGCTGAATTATCCAGATAAAGATATTCCCACCTAAATTTATTTAAATATAAATATCACATCATTTCAGCATAGTACAAAACATATACAAACACGACCATCAATATCTATTGGCATATAATATATTCGATTTATTTTTATTATACAAAATAAAACAGGAGATACAATATGCAAAAAGACATGCACTACTTTGGTACTTATGCAATTGCACGTGCAGCAGGAATAAAACCTGAAGATGCGCAGGTTATTGCTTCGGCCGCTCAGTTTGTTGATGATAACTCCACAATAAAAAAAATAGATTTTGAAGACAAAGGTTCACTAAATTCAAGACCTACTGCCCACGGAAAACTTGGAGCATGGAAAAACATGTTCCCTAGATTTCAACGTGAAGTGTGGATACCATTTCATTTTTTGCCAGGTGGAAGTGGAGAAGATTTTTTGAGCAAAATTGAATGTCAGCAAGACAGCGATATTGCGAAGGAAATGGTCCAGAACCATTTAAATCATAATGATGATGATATTTACAAACAGCTTCTAGGAATCACAGCACATGTTTATGCTGACACATTTTCTCACTATGGATTTTCAGGGCTGAGTTCAAATAAAAATGATATAGACGTAGAGAGCATTAAACTTTCAAAATCTACTAATGATAAATATATAACAAGCATTTCTAAAAGATCTCAATTAAAGAAACAAGGCCTTAGAGCTGGAAGAGCGGTTTCACGGTGTTTGGGTAAAACCTTAGGCCAAATAGCTGAGTGCATCTCTAATGATTTAGGGCACGGTGGAGTATACACATATCCAGACGCTCCATTTCTTGAGTGGAGCTTTAATTTTGAAGACGGGCGGCCAAGCAATAGAAAAAACAGCGAATCTTTTCTACTCGGTTGTGAGGCTCTTTATAAAATGTTCAGAGAATCTTGCATAATAAAACCAGAGCTTTATGCTGGAAATCATAAAGATTTCACTCAAATAAAAGCATCCCTAAAAGATATACTTGAATTCAATGGAGATGAAGACGAAAGGATTAAAAATTGGAAAGATAAATTTTCCAATGAAAGTGCAAATTTCACAGAGGTAAGTGAATCATTTCGTAACTACCTAGGTGATTCGTGGAATAAAGAAAGAACTAAACTGGATAACAGCGCTAATTCTACTCAACTTTTGAAGTCTAACGTATTTAATTTTTACAAGGCTGCTTCGTACCACAGGCATTATGTATTGAGAGACTTATTGCCAGAGCATGGCATCGTAGTTTTTTAATAACTTACATTAGTAATTTTGATAAAAGGAGAACTTAAATATGGCAATGGGAAACAAATGTCCAAACTGTAAAGAACAAACATACCATGAAAATGGAAGCTACTACGAGTGCTCAGAATGTAATTATATAGGATGGCCTGGTACAATGCCTGTTAGTGATGTAGGAGCTGGGCCAGGTAAAACCTGCCCAAACTGTGACAAGTTAACACTGCATGACATTTATAGATATGAGGACGAAACGATAGTTAGAAGATGTGCTACCTGTAACCACACGGGAATACAGCTAGCTGCACATTAAAGCAGATTGTAAGTTGTTTCACTTAGTACAAATGTTATCAACACAAGAAAACCCGTACAAACTTAATTGTACGGGTTTTCTTAAAAAAAAGTCCTTGCGACGACCTAGTTTCCCACCAGCTACCTGGCAGTATCATCGGCGATGGAGGTCTTAACTTCCGAGTTCGGAATGGGATCGGGTGTGGCCCCTCCTCAATGGTCACAAGGACAAATATCAAAAATATTTGTAATCACCTTGAAGGTGTTTTTCTTAAAGAGCGCATCCTGCTGAAGCAAGAGAGCAATAACTATAGAAAGCGCATCACTCTGTCAACAACTATAAAAATATTATTAAAATCAAGTAGACTTAAGCGCTGTAACAGACCTGATTACGTCCTTTATTTTTGGCTTCATATAATTTTTTATCAGAAACTTCGATCATCTCATCTAGAGAAGACATAGTCTTGGCACAAACACCAATACTTACTGTTAAAAGAATCTCATGCTTACCCACTACGATGGTCCGCTTCTCAATGTCATCCCTCACGCTTTCAAAAACCTGTTGGATTTCATCAGCCTTCATATCAGCGCACAGCACACAAAATTCCTCACCCCCGAAGCGAGACACAACATCACCCTTGCGAAAACGATTGTTCAGCAAATCAGCAACAACCTTAATGACTTCATCTCCAATAATATGTCCATACTTGTCATTACAGGCTTTGAATTCATCAATGTCGATCATGGCAGCGACTAAAGTAGCACCACTGCGCTGCTGCTGAGAGAAAAGTTTTTCACCATATTTAAAAAATGAGCGCCTATTATAAATACCTGTAAGATAGTCATTATCAGACATTTTTTTAATAGTGGTGATATACTCAGAGTTTTCAATGTTATGTGAAACTCTACAGTAAAATTCTTCGGTAAGAAACGGCTTATGAATATAATCATTAGCCCCGGCTTTCAAAAAATAAGCAGAAGTAGTTGCTCCTCCGACCCCGGATAATCCGATTATAGGAAGACGAGATTTGGAAAATTTACGCCGAATTTCTTTTACAAGAGTCAAGCCATCCATTACAGGCATATAATGGTCAGCAATAACAAGACGGATCTCATCATCAGAATTAACAAGATCTAAACCTTCTTGCCCATTCACAGCTTCTATTACCTGAAAGTTGCATACATCGAGTAAGGCTCGGCAAAGATTTCGACTAGTACTGGAATCATCTACGACAAGAACCTTAGTATTTATATTCTTTCTAAGCCTGTCCACTAAATTTATGACATGCTCAATGTTTCCGAAGTTTTCTTTGGGTACATAGTCAACTATACGTTTGGCCCACATAATATCTCGTAGATCGTCACTAAGCTCACCTGTAAAAACTATAGAAGGTATCTTCTTGCCCACGACAAGATCCACAACCTCTCCGTTAGGAGCATCAGGTAGATTTATATCGAGCAAGGCTGCAAAAAATTCACATTCGTTATTATTTAGATATTCTTCAGTACTAGCGTAATCGACGAAAACTAAACTTTCAACATCTAGGCTAGATTTTATGCATCTTTTGAGAATACCTGCAAAAGTCATACTGTCTTCAACTATAAGAACTTTCGTAGGCCGAGTAGTGCACTCGATTATCTTTTTAACCATAACGTCCCCTTGTTGTTCCTTTGACAACTAGCTGATCATACACATAAAAACAATCTACCACAAATAAAAGAGTCAATAATAAAAGCCTTTATTACACGTTGGTGTTGTTTTTTTTAATTTAGTTAAAATATGGAACATATCACCACACGCAAGAAAACCCGTACAAACTTAATTGTACGGGTTTTCTTTAAAAAAAAGTCCTTGCGACGACCTAGTTTCCCACCAGCTACCTGGCAG
>NZ_JONL01000014.1 GCF_000711735.1 Maridesulfovibrio frigidus DSM 17176 | reverse complement strand
TTCGCATCTTCTATTGTCTCGTGAAGATTCTTTTTTACTTGAACGTTATTTATTTTTTCTAAGTCAGGGACTTGCTTAAATACAGTTGCATTCTCAGGTAGGTTTTTTAGTGCATCATAAAATTTTGTTTTATCTACAATACACTCCGGTGTGGATAAGACACTTGGGGCATGGATAATTGAAAATATGCCATGGGATATCGAACTATTCGCTAAATCTTTGCGCTTTCTTTCAACCCAAGCTTGAAGATTTATTTCTATTTCATCTAAATTGTATTCTGGAAAATAGAACCATTCAGAATCCCATATATGGTTCTCGTTTATTGAAGAGGGAAGAGCTACCGTTGCACAAAAACGTATAAAAAAACCAGTTAAGCAATTGTTCATGACGATTCGAGACAGAATGTCGTCTTCTGGTTGATCTTTATACTTAAGTAAAACGGGAAGCTGAGCGAAGATTTTTTTGTCTTCTGGCAAAGATTTTATGACATCCAAGAAGGTCTTTATTTGTTCATTTTTGTATTGAAAAATAAGATTTTCAGCAGGGATTATTTCTAACAATCCTGCATTTATTTTCCAAGAATCTTTTAAAGTGATGTTTATCATTTGTCCTCCAATCTTTTGATTTCAACTTTTTCCTGATCCATGCCTGTACCGGCGACTAGAATTGCTTTTTCAAAGATCTCATCCACGATCATGGCGTTGCCTTTGACCCTGTAATTAACGATTGCTTCCTCGCCAGCTTTCTCAACAAGCAGGACAGGAATTTCAGTTTGTGTGGATGTTCTGGGGAGCTGAATGAAGGTTCTAATTCCGTCATTGTAGACTCGCATTGGCTTCCACTCTGCATCATCTCCCGTTATGGAGTAGCTGAAATCAAGCTTGGATAGATCTGTGGAGGCTCCTTCTATTTCAGTTGTTTCCCATGAGTCTTTACGCCGTTTCTTTTTCAGACTGGCTTTGAGTACTTTTTCCTGATCTTCTGGATAGATGAACGCCACATACGGGGTGTAGCCCTTTCTGCGGGATATCAGCTTAAGATGGTAAGTTCTGCGGTCAGTGGTGATAACTGCTGTTGTGACAAGTCCTGCATCAAGAGGTTTAATCACAATGTGAGTGCTTTCGCGTCCCGGCACACCTGACTGAGCGACAACAACAATCCATCTTGCTGTATCACCGACAATGACATCATTGACGTTTTCACCGGGCTGAAGCTCTAGATCTGAAGCCATAAGCGGCGTACATATTATAGTCGGCAGAGTGGCTCCGAATACATAAACAACTTTGCCGTTGCTCAGCATTATCGGGTTGATTTTTCTATTCATCCATTCTTTGGAAAGTGTTAAGGCTTTCCATTCTTTCGCGTTCAGACTAACGGTCGTTTTGCTGATATAGTCCGGCGCGGGTTGGTTAATTGCCACTTCTTTTAGCTCTTTGCGATTCCCTCCTGCATTGTTCACAGGAGTAGGACTGTGTTGTGCAAAAACTTTGTTCATTAATCCTTGTGGTTCTGCCTCTGGTGCTGCCGAGACAGAGCTACAAGTCAGTAAAACAAGGCAGAATGATATGAAAATAATTCGGTTCATTATGGCTCCTATTGTTCAAGAAGTTTTGCCCAGGACAATTCAGTGATATAAACACCGACAGGATTCCTGATAATTTGGCTGTCTGTTGTTGGGGGAGAAATGCGAACCTTAAGTGTCGCTTCATATTTAGTGCTGGACATGGCTACACCTCCATGGTTTCGGATAGTCTCGAGCCATGCAATGCGCCAGCTTTCAGAGCTGACTGGAAGGGGGATTCCTTTAATATCAACTTCAACGAGAATCTTGCGGCCTCGCTCGTAAGGGCTGTTGCTTTCGTACCAGGAGCGGACAGTTCCGCGCGCTGCGCCGGTGACAAATGAAGATGTCTTAGTGACCATCTTTTCTTGAAGTCCAATGTCAGCTGTAACTGTGCGCCAGTTTACAATCAGGTTTGCAACTTCAGCCTGAATTATTCTGCCAGATACATCGCCCACACTGTCTGCTCGTTTTACCGCTACAGTGTGACCAAGCTTGTCGACCTCAACCACATAAGGCACAACTTTGTTCTTCGATATTTGCAAGACGTTTGCAGTTAGGCAAAGAACGCAGATTACGATAAGGCCCAGCGTGGCATTTCTCCAGTGGTTGCGGCTTGTTATATAGCTGCCATACCGCTCAAACCATTCTTCTTTGGCGGCAAGGTATGGAGCATCGTTTCCCTTAGGCATTGTTAACTCCATGTGTAGCGTGTTGATTTGAATTCATTTGTTTACTCACCTGATCCCTCACCGCCTTTTCCCATTTTGAAAACTTCATGTTGTGCTTTTATGCTGCTACCTAATTTGGCAGCACCACTTGGGCTACGGCCATCTCTCATGGCGTTAATTCCAGAGGTAGCCATATGACCAAGCTTGCCAAAACCAGTCATCCCAGCTGTGTCGGCAAAGCCGCTGGCTTCTCGCACGGCAGCAACTCCATCTTTTGCTGATGCCGCGCTACCAAGAGTGCCTTTCACTCCTTGAAGGGCAGTATTTGTACCAGTGCTTACAGCTGTGACCGCTGAAGTAAGGGCGCCGCCAGAAGTGGTGAGTGGACCGTTGATAAGGCCAGAAATAATGTCAGGAATGGTCATGGCTAGGACGAGAATTATGATTGATGCCCCTAGTATCACTAGGGTTTGCGAGAAAGTGGCTTCTGTGTTGCGGAAAGAGGCAATAAACTCGATGCTTAAAGACAGTAGAAGCTGAATAGAAAAAAGTTTCATTGCGACTGAACAAGCATATTTGATAAAATTAACGGCATAATCTTTAGTGATTTTAGATCCGCCAAAACCAAGCAGAATAATACCCGCATTTAATATGATGTAACCTTCACATTTAATGACAATAACTTGGGCGGCTATTAAAGAAAAAGTTATGCATATCGCGATTGCAATAAGTATAATGCCGATAGCCTTAGCTACGTTGTAATTAATGCTATTAAGAAGGATATCAAATATTTGGATTCCTGCGATAAAGACACTTCCCGCTGTTGCCGGTGGTGCTCCAAGTTCTTCCCCGACTCCGGATAGGCCTCTAATCATCATATTTGTCCACTCAGTATAATGAGTGAGGATTAGGAGCATTATTCCAGCGTAAAGAAAAAGCATTATAAACTCGGCTATTACATCTTGAAGTTGTGTTCTTTTGAGCGCGCTTTTAATTCCCAGAAAACAAACATCCAAGGTCAGAAGTAATTTAAACAGGCTTAATGCGTAGTGGGTCAAACGTTCGGACCATTGACTCGCTTTGGCGTGAAATTGTACCGCTATTTGAGATAATATTCCTGTAATCGGCCCATTGGGTTGTGCCTCCTGTGCGGAGGCCGTAACGGCAATCAGCAATATAAAAAATATTGTCAAAATTGATGACAAGAAGAGAGTTTTGTTTGTGATTTGCATGATTAGTTAACCCTAAAACCCAAGAGGCTCAGGGCCTGCATCTTTCATTTGTAAATCTCCGAACTGAGGCTTAAAGAACTTATCTTGATCGTGCCGAAGCACTTGATCATCCTTTTCATCTTTTTCGTTAATCAAAGCTTGATTTTGGATCTGAGTTGCAAAAAGAGCGCGTAACTTTCTAACTTCTTGTATTTGAACGCTGGAAAGCTGGTTTGCTGCTTCCAACGCTTGCATCCGCCCTTCTGGAGAACTCAGTAGCTCTTCAATATGAGAGTCGAATTCATCAGAATCAATAATGTCCTTCAGTTGTTGTCCTGAAACTTTAAATGTAGCTTTCGTTGCGTCATCAACTCTCTTTGACCAGTTTGCCCAATACTCCCTATACTGAGACCCAAATTCCTTATTTGGCAGCCCTGTAAGTTTTTTTGCAGAGTCAAAGTCTGGGTAATAAGCATCATAGACACCATCCATAACTTCAAGATCTCCTACCGTAGTAACTAGATCTTGTGATATTTGAGCCAACCTTTTGAAGTCCCTGATAACGCTATTTTTAATTGCAAATGGCAGGCGAATTGTATTCTTTACCATGTTGGAATATTCTAGAATGTTTTGCCGAACCATCATGATTTGTTGCTGAGTCTGCATCATTTCTTCAGCATAAGTTTTGTACATTGTAGCAAGACCTTCAATATTAGTTACTCGCTCAAGCATCTGTAAGATTTTGTCACTACAGTTCAAGCAAGTTACTGTCATCGCTGACGATGGCGTTGCTATTGCTAAATAGATAACTATGAGAATGGGGATTACTGTCGATTTCATTTAGTAATCTCCTTGTCAGCTCCTACGCACGTTAATTTGTAGTTTACCTCAATCGTAGTCCCAGTAGGGAAGTGCTTTTTTAGAGCTTCGAGCACTTCATTAACATCCTGCTTCTTTTCTTCCACAGTGCATTCCGGATCATCAGAAGGTACCAAGAACTTTGCTCCTTCTCCTGAGCGTATCCACTTCGGGTTCATTCCACTTACTTCAAGAGCTTTAAGAAGCCACTCCGAAGGCATGCTTGCTCTTCTTTTGGCGTCTGAAATGGAAGATTGGCGAATGCCTAGTTTGTCGGCTACTTGGACCTGAGTGGCGTTCGGGCCAAGGCCAACTCCTTCCTTGAATCGCGTTAGAGACTCGAGGAAAGCTCTTAACTGATCGTCCGTAACAGTTCTGTCTTTTTTCATCGGAAATCTCCTCTTCGTTCATCTAGCCATATCTGAGGCCAGTCTTCATGTTTTGCTGAAAGTTCTTTGATACGTGCAAGGCTGGTCTTGTCCGAAGAAGCAGCAAAAGATAAGGCCACAGGACCTAAGGCCAATTCAATCAGCCTGCGCCCTTCAGGGGAAACTATGTAGTAATCTCTCTTGGGAGTAGAAGATGCGACGATCTGTATCTGACGAGAGTTGAGTCCTAAACCTTGATACATATTGTATTGCGCTTCTTGAATTGCTGAAGGGTTTGGCAGGAAAATTTTGGTTGGGCATGACTCCATAAGAACATCAAGAATTCCAGACCGGACAGCATCAGACAAAGACTGCGTAGCAAGTACAACTGCACAGTTGGCTTTACGTAAAACTTTGAGCCATTCCCGAATCTGTTCCTTAAAAACTTTGTGACCAAGCATTATCCATGCTTCATCAAGAATCAGTAAAGCTGGTTGCCCTGTGAGAGCCCTTTCAATGCGATGGAAAAGATAAAGAAGAACCGGAATAAGGTTCTTGTCCCCGAGATTCATGAGTTCTTCAATTTCGAACACCATGAAGTCGGATATTCCAAGGTCATCAGTAGCAGAATCAAGTAGCATCCCCATTGAACCTTGATTAGTGTAGTGTTTGATAGCATCCCGAAGTTCATCGTTCTGAAGGGCATGGTAAAAGTCTGTTAACGATCTTAAGTTTTCAGGGTTTTCCCTGATGAGGTTCATAGCAACGTGGATCGCATTTCGATGGGCAGGGAGGACAGTAAGCCCTTGCAAAGTAGCTAGATTTTCGATCCATGCTTCAGCCCAGCTTTGTTCTGCATCTGAATCAAGGTGTTGAAGGGGCGCAAAGGCAAGTTTTGAATCCTCGCCAGCAATTTCATAGTGAGATCCTCCAGCTCCTTTGCAGAGGGGCAACATGGATCTTCCTTTGTCAAAGGCAAAAATTGTTGCTTTGGGATATCTTCTAAATTGAGCAGCAATTATTGACAGGAGAGTTGATTTACCCGCTCCCGTCGGCCCAAAAACCAATGTGTGGCCAATGTCGCTCACATGAAGGTTCATTCGGAAAGGTGTTGAACCATCAGTCGCACAGTACATTAGAGGAGGGGATGACGGTGGAAATTTGTCAGAGGGGTTATGTTTTCTGCCTGCCCATATTGTCGCCAATGGGAGCAGATCAGCCAGATTCATTGTATTAATGATTGGTCTGCGTATGTTTGAAAAGGAATTGCCAGGGTGAGAGCCAAGCCATGCTTCAAGGGTATTGATAGTTTCAATACGGCACGAAAATCCACGGCCTTGAATCATGCGGCGTAATTCTCTAGTGTTATCTTCTAGTTTTTGGAGATCTTCGCTAAACATAATAATGTTTGCGGTATAAAAACCTGCTCCAACAAACCCGTCTTGAATTTCCGCTATTGCTCCTTCAGCGTCTGCCGTCATGTTGACCGCATCAATGTTTTCCTTTGCACTGGGATTATTGAACATTCCATCCCAGAATTTTATAATCTGTTGCTGCCAAGTCTTTCTATATTTATCCAATTCCGCGAGAGCTTCATATTGATCCATGCAAATAAAGCGACTTGAAAATCGGTACTCAATAGGCAGTGCCTCAAAGCAACTCAGCATTGATGGCCAGCTTTCCTGTGGAAGTCCGTCTAGCGCGATAACCTTTATATATTTCTCGCCGATTTGAGGCTGTAATCCTCCAATCAGATCTTGACTGCCAATCAGGGCATCTAAGTACATTGGTGTGCGTGGAAGCACGATGGAATGATCGTTCCCCGTAATGCACTTATTAAGAAATGACAGTAGTTCAGAGCGAATTTCTGAATTTCCATGCTCATCTTCAACTGTGTAGTCTGTGAGTCCTTTTAGGTACATAGAAAGCGAAAGTGAATCTTCTAGTTCTCGGATTACCGTTAGAAATTTATTCACTGTTTTTTCAAGTAGATTGCTTTCTGAAAAGTTTGCATATGCAAAATTGTCAAGCTTTTGTCCTATTAATTCAGGTTTGTAGGTGACTATTAGGAAGGTTTCGGTAGCATAGAACGTTCCTGCGGATTCAAACATTTTTCTCCGTTCATCCTCAATAGCTCGAGTGACAAAGTCAGGGAAAAAACTGGTTCCGGCATGTGGATATTTTGTGGCAGGAGAGCGGACAGCTTCAACGTGGAGCATCCAGCCTGATTCTAATGCTTTCAGCGCGTTATTAACTCTACCGCTTACTGTCGCCAGTTCCTCTTCAGTACTTGAGGCTGTATCCTGCGACCGGAACTTCCAACCAGCCATGAGAGATCCATTTTTGCAAAGCAGAACTCCATTACTAATCATTGCTGCATATGGCAGTAAGTCAGGAAGTCCTTTTGCAGAGTCTCGATAGTCTTTGAGATTAATCATTCTTACATGTTCCTATGAACGGAAAGTTGTTGAGCGGGCAGGGTAAAAATCTTGTTGGTGATAAAGCCTTCTCCATATCTTGGACATTTGGGGGTCTTTTTTTGCCAATTGTCTAAGTATGAACACAGTTACCAGCCAAAAAAGGAATCCGGCAGTAGCGGATAGGATCGTTAAGCCTCCAATTCCAACAAGCATGGAGATTAATGCTGAGTACATTAAAAGATCCCGCTCAGCTCCCATGACGAGTGATGGGCGATGAAGCGATCTGTGAATAGGAACCTTTCTCACAGGACCGCCCCTTGAAAAGTGAAAACGCTATTAACAATGGTTCCTGCGAATGCAATGCATGAGATGGCGAAAACAACGTTCAAAAGTATCTTGAAACCTCCATCGAGGCTTTCTTTTTTCGATATGAAAGCAATCCCAGAAGTCGCAAACGCAGCAATAGAAACCCAGCGTCCAACAGGTCCTGTAATGGTGCCAACAATTGTCTCAAAAGGGGTACTAAACTCTTCGATTGCTTTTGATGCAAACGCCATTTCTGGAACAAGTATCAACCCTATTGTTAACAAACATAGTAGGTTCGTTTTATTCATTGGAAAAAGGCTTTTCATTGTGGATGTACTCCAATTCATATTTTTGTTTAATGGCGTCATAGCCAGAAACAGTCGCTACTTCTGAAATTGTTCTACCTTCGTCCGTGCGGCGGATATAGATTAGGAAATCTATGGTTGAGCCTATTAAATACGGCATGGGAGACGTGGAAACCTCTGCTATAAGATTTTCAATGCGCAGCAGTCCTTCAGCAGCGGAGTTTGCATGAACGGTTGCAACTCCTCCCGGGTGGCCCGTGTTCCAGCTCTTGAGCAGTTCAAGGGCTTCCCCACCTCTGACTTCTCCAACAAGTATCCGGTCCGGGCGAAGTCTCATTGTCGCCCGGACCAATGTCTTAATGGATATGTGGTCTGAAGATCGGAGGGAAATTGTGTTGCGCGAGTGACTTTGCAATTCTGCGGTGTCCTCAATGATGACAATACGGTCGGAAGGAGAAATTGTTGAAATAGATTTGATTATACCATTAACCAGTGTGGTTTTTCCTGATCCTGTACCGCCCACAACGACTATGTTATTTTTGTCGCTTACAGCATTTTTTATTGATTCCATGACCTTAAGAGTCATAATTCCATTTTCAACATAGTCTTCAAGTGAGAAAATCTGGCTGGCTTTTTTACGAATGGTAAATGATGGAGCTTCCACAACTGGAGGATAAAGGCCCTCAAATCTACTCCCATTGAGTGGCTTAGCCTTGGGAAGCTCTCCTTCAACTATAGCCTTCTCCGCAGTCACAGTTGTATCTAGGGAGCTGGCAACCAGAGAAATGATCATGGAAACTTTAGCGGGTTCTATTTTTCCTACAATCTTCATCCCTTCACCAAGTCGTTCAATCCATAAATTCCCGTCAGGGTTGGCCATGATTTCAACCACTTTTTCATCTCCCATGGCTTGAACGATGATTGTCCCCATATTATGGAGGAGGTTGTTTACAAGGCGGTCTTCCATCATTAACCCCAGACAATCGTTGAAACCGACACAATCAAAGACAACACAAACATGATCACGGCTAGAAACCCCATATTCCTTATTGAAACAAGGAAAGAGGTCATCTCTTGCTGGTGTTGGCTAACAACGCTTAGGCAGTTTTCAACACTGGTTTTAACGCCTTTGCTCAACAGTGTATTTGTTGCTTTGCGAACCTCTGTTGTAAAAGCTAAGACATGAACATTCATGTCTTCAGAAAGCTTCTGGTCGTGGTTTTTGATCACTTCTTCAAACTCATCCAGAAAGGCGCGATGCACCGTTACAAGCATGAGAATAGGATCATTCTCATCAAGTAGGATGTTGTGCTTTTCAGCGATAAGCTCGCGCACTTTCTGGATGGTGAGGGGGGCGTTGTTAGACATGAATGGGCCCTACATGTCACAGGCTGAGATGACTTGTTTGATTTCAGTCCATATCATGCTCAGGCGCTGCCTTGTCATTATAGGCAGAGTGCTTTCTTGAGCTTGCTGAAAGGTCATTTTATTCGTCAGTAGATCTTCCAGATCTCGACCAAATGTTTCTTTCTTTTTCTGGGGAAGGTGGATCAATGCGGCAAGTCGATCTATATTGTCTTTATAAACTTTGAATTCTTCAAAGCTTTTGCCCTTGAGGTTGATCTGACCAAAGTATCCATTGAGCCATATGTAGATAGGCACTTCAAAAGCTTTCAGTAGAGAGTTTAAGCCACTCAGTGTATCAGGTAGGGCTTGGCCGCCGGTAACAACCGTGTGGATATTTACCTGATGGCCGCTTTCGCGGAGCAGTTCAAATACGTTGTTGTCAGCAAGGTAGCTAGCTAAGGGAACGAAGGTGGCGGCTCCATTATCAATGACCATTTGTGAGTCTTCAGGAAGAGCCAGCATGAGTTCAACCAGAGTGTCAAAGCGTCTGGGATCAATGTCGTTGCCGTTCATAATGTCCAATGCAGTTACATTGAATTTTTTGTATCCTGCAAAGGTCGCGTTAACCGGGTCAGTATCAACGCAACTGACGTCCTTTCCAGATTCCAAAAGGTACTGAGTAATAAGGCTGGCAATCAGGCTTTTTCCTACGCCGCCTTTGCCCTGTAAAATCATGTGGATAGTCGCCATTGTCTTCTCCTATTATAGTTAACCTACTAAATCTTCCTGAAGCTCTTCTTCACTAACGTCTTTTTTATGAACAAATGCCGAGTCGTTTTTTGGATTGACCTGGCTAGAACCGCCTCCGGCACTGTTGATAGGGAATGCTTGAGTTGCGGAAGCGGTTCCACAGGCAGGTACACCTAGTTGTGAGGACTTATTGCTTTGGCTCTGTCCTGAACGGTCAAAACGGCAGAAATGTATGTAAGTCATGGTGATTTTACCTTCACCGCTCAGTTGATCGAAAACAGCCTTCTTGGTGTATCCTGCTTGGATGAGGTTATTTATTTCACGTAGGTTTGCTCTGTATTCTACTCGTGCATAACCTCGGTCTTTTTTAGACATCTTCCTTCTCAAGCAGCATCATGCCCATTACTCTCTTGGCTTCTGGTAGCCCTTTAGTCAGAGCTGTTCGAAAAGGTCGGTATCCTGAATAACCAAGTTTCTCGGCTACCTTGGTGTAGGTTTCGAATTTTTTTAAAAGCCGCTCGATGAGGTATTTGTCGCTGATTTTCATAATACCGATCTATGCTAATTTAGCACATGGTGTCAATGCTAATTTAGCAAATGATTTTAATTTAGTTTTGTATACGGTAGGTAGATGAGAAATTATGAATATGAATTTGAGCGAGCTTTGGTCTTAGAGATTGTGGCTTTGTATCAATCTCAGGGGTTTGGCCATACTGATTTTGCAAAAAAGATGTATGGGGATACGTCAACAGCACCGTCAAAATGGTGGAAGGTGAGAGAAATGTCCCCTACAGGTAAACCTCAGAGTTTTCCTGTGGCTGAAGCTGTTAAGGCTTCCCGTGTGCTTGGTATTGAAGTTGCTAGTCTTTTCTTTCGAGTTCAGGAGAAGATGAAGTAGGTTGTATTTCTTCTTTTCGCTGGTCATCAAGTTCTTCAGCTGTCTTTTGAAGTTCTGTTCCTATCAAAGAGAGGATGCATCCAATCCTTTCGTCAACAATCCCAGATAGAAAAATTATAGTAGCAGCCAGTTTGTATATGGTTGTAATCTGAATTCGCATATGAGCTCCTTTTCGGCGCTGCTGACGATGGAGACTGTCTATATGTAGAATAATCTCTTGTGCGGTTTTTTCTTTTGTGCTAAATTAGCATAAATTAGCTGTTTAAAAAGTGCTAGAAAGAAACTAACTGGAGTGGGTATGGCGGGTTTTATTGATTGGGAGCGTCCACTAAATGAGCAAGAGACAAATTTTAAGACAATGCTCGTTGAGGCTTTGCCGCCCATAATATCTAGAAACGAGGTAAGTAATCTCACTGGTGGCTGGATCTCACCGAAAACCTTGCGAAATGATGATAGTCAAATGAAGGGCCCGAGACGTAAATTTATTAGTGGTCGCAAAGTGCTTTATAAATGTGATGAGTTAGTCGAGTATGGAATACGACGATTTGGTATTATGGAGAAAGTGAGTTTGCTATAGTGAGCGATCCCTCAATCTTGTTCAAGATTGAGGGATCGCTTTTTTTGTTTTGCAATATAATAAGGTCGCATTGTAAACTTGGGAAGAATTATGAATAAAAATTGTCTCTACGAATATCAAGTTCGCGCTGGCGAAGAAATGGAAATTTTTCATGCAAAAATAGCTGAGACTTATCCTTCTGGATACAGTTTTGAAGCTAAGTGGGGGGGGCAAAAGGTGCGACCAGACAAGAAAAAGGGAAGAGATCCTTACTCCCCATAGGAAGAAACTGAAGGTGGAAATAGAAACTTTTTTTTAAATTTAGTTTGATGACAATTAGGGACGTAAGTACAAATGAGATTTTCTTTAACTCTAGTTCTTGGTTAGGTCTTCTTTGCTATATTTTTGAGGCTCTTTACAATTGTTTAGATCAGTTCCTCGAAAAGAAGCTCTTTCAAATTTGACTTTTCCCATTCTTGCTTTTGATAAGTGAACCCTGTGTAATGTTGCCCCCTGGAAATTAGCCCCATAAAGATTGGCTTCTTCTAAGTTTGCGTCAGTAAGGATTGCTTTTTGGGCCCTAACCCATGAACAATCAGTCTTTCTAAGATCTGTTTTTTCTAGATTTGACCATGCTAAATCTGCTCCTTCTAGTTTTGCCTCAATAAGGCACGCTTTTCGTAAGTTTGCATACTGCAAGTCTGTCTTTTCAAAATATGAATTTTTAAGATCTGCCTCTAAAAAAGTAGTATGCTTTAGATCCGCACCTGAAAAAATACATTTATATGCTATTACTTTATTTAAGCAGCTCCAAGCAAGATTTGCTTTATATAAATCAAGACGGTGGAACATTTGTCCTGAAATATTTAAGTAAGATAAACAATTAAGAAGAGTTTCTACTTTTACTTCACCCTTTGGCCTTTGAATTCGGTGTATAAGCTCACTAAAAGAAGTTCTAGTTGGCCATTTAATATTTGAAATTGTTTCAGTACAAACGGCACAAATATTTAGAATGACAAACAGCGACTCTTCGGCATTTCGAGCATACATGCACATTTCTTTAAAGGTTCGGCAATCCTGAAAAATTGATTTAGAATAATTATTTTTAAGTAATGAGTTAATCTTTTCAATCAACATTTGCTGCCAGCTTATAATCGTTTTTTTATCATGCTGGCCAATTTCCCACTGAATAAATTGCAAAAAATCCATTTCTATAGGAGCATATCCAAATATACGCACCCATTTTCTAAAGAAGTCTTCGTTACTATATAAATCCCCAGCATGATAAAGCCTTTCAACTTCCTCAACTATTCTTCGAGCAGCTAAATATTCTCCAAAGCTTTTATGCGTAAATTCAAAAGCTCTGTTTCCACTGTAATCTTTCCCGGCAGAGCCAAAGTAAAAAGATACTAATAGTTTTGCATATGGATTATCGCCACGTTGCTCAATACTTTTCATTAAAGGAGCAAATTGACTTTCTGTGCTGCAACGACTTTTGATTTTTTCCCATGTAGTAACTCTAACTTCGCCTCCTTGCCAAGCGCAGAGGGCAATTTCCTTTAAAAGCTTATTGAAATCCTCTTTTTTTACACCCCTTCCTGGGTATTTACTTATTGAAAACTTTTTATTAAAAACTTGTTCAAGTAAATGTTTATAAATAGTATTTATATTGGTATCCCTAGATACGACTATTCCATTCTCTACAGCCAAAGCAAGAAGGTAATTTAACAACGGTTGAGCAGATATTTCCTGCAAGGAATTCATTTTAAAAAAACTAGGAAGCCGAGTATCCTCAATACCTTTTACTTTACAATATCTATTCCACCACATGAGACGTTGGTCAGTACTTATGATTTTTTCGGACTCCTCACTGTATGTGCGTTGCTCATCTGGATTAACTAAATATCCTAAAACTGTAATTACACCTATTTTCCCTGAGCCCCACATTTCGACTGTTTCTACAGCTAAATTTCTGCCTGTGATAATTGTTTTGAACTTTTGATAGTTGCTTTGAGATCTTGTCAAATATCCCATAAAATTTTCAGCAGCTTTATACCCAAGTGGGCCTGATTCGGATATTTCATCAAGTCCGTCTAAGACAAGCAAGGTTGCCTCTTTTAAAGCTCCAGAGTCTCTATCAAACCCGCTATGTTCATACAGATAGTCATCAACTGCTCTCGCAAAATTAATATCAATGTTGAACTTTTGCAGTTGAATAAAAATTACTTTCTCTCCATAGGTCGCAAGCTTACTACAAAGTTTTTTCGCAAAAGATGATTTACCACAACCTGGTCCACCTTTAATAAAAAGTAGGTTATCTTTTTGCTTTAACCAGTTTTCCACCTTTTTTAAAATGTCGCAGGCTTGCTTCAGAGAATCGTCACTATCTACTAAATAACTCCCTCTTAATGGGATATAGATTGTATTTAGTCCAAAGGAGGAATCGAATACTCTTTCGGTAAAAAGAAGTTGCAAGCGAGCAAGGTATGACTTCCACTGCTCTTCCTTACGAATAAGGTCATTAAATGGACATGCCAAAGACTCTCTAAGAAATTTATATTTTTCTCCATTTTTTACCCATTCATTCCGGATATTATATACAAATTGAAAGGGGAGGTTCTCTATAATATTTTTTGCATCTAATGAGGCTATCCCCATCTCCTCTAAAATACCATGTAACAGCTTCTGAGCAGGTACAATAATATTTATTAGGTCTGGATTCTCAACAAAATCAGGTTTAATATTAAATTGTGTTTCATAAAATTCTAATAATATTTTTTCGATATTCTTTTCGCCGCCCTGTATAGGGTTAGATGGTAAGTCGTTGTTCTTGTTGACAATGTCCCCTATAGTTTGGAGTAAAGATCTTACAACCAAATAATTAGCTTCGTCCTTCCAAGATTTATTTTGTTTGAGTAAACTGATTGAGTCTAGCATCTCTATCCCAGCATACGTCATATTCTCATGATTTCCGAAAGACGCGCTCAAAGCACTTTTTATAGTGGCAAAAAGCAATTTTTTAAAATCAACTTTAAGTTCAAACGCAAAAAGTTTTTTTATAGGATCTTTCATCTATGCTCCATACTCTCAAAAAATTATCTGATCATCTTCCATTGTTATGGGATAGTGATAAAATGTATACTAGGTTAACGTCAACGAGCTATTTATAAGCTCTTAAATCATATTTCTAAAACGAAACTGCGTTGATGTTTACAGCACACAAAAAAATAGGTTTTGCTTTGATGCTCTGGACAAATGCGGCATAAATTGTTTAATATAGTTAATCTATAACATCCCGTAAATATAATCTTTTTAGCCTGAGCCGAAGTTCTAGTTTTTAATACGAACATATAAACCAAGCGATCGGTAACAACATGGGTAAGATTAAAAAAAGAATAACCGTCCGATTTTTCTCAATCGGTGCAAATAATGACTTTTTTAAAGACTTCATATCGATCCACCAAGCTAATCAAATTAATGATAAGCCCGTGCGGGTTTTCAGTATAAGAGACAAAAAACATCTCATCAAAATTCATGACGAATTAGACCACAAAGGACGTAAAGTTTACTTTTTGTCTGTTGTAAGAGAGCGTAATACCTGGCAAGCTAGAGCCCTGGCAGATGGAACCATCTCAGCAATCCCATTAAACCAGGGCATTCTTGGTGACCCCTACTACTATTTGGTAGTCCCTGAGTGTAAAATTATTTTAGGTTTTACCACTGGCCCAAGTGCTAGTGTTCGGAGTGTGGCAAATGCAATACTACAGCATTTTAAAAAAGACAGAACATCAGTAATTATTCTTGAGCCTATTTCCAAAGAGCGTGAATATGCAAAGCTCCAAGACCTAACTGAATTCACTGAAGTCCGCTTTAGTGTAGACCCCTCTTCATTGAATGAATCAGGAGATGAACTGCCCAGCATATTTAAAGGGTTGAATGCCTCCCCATTTATGGCAAATAGCTCTAAATTAGAACTCACCATTTCTGACTTTGGAGAAGAAGGGTTTACGCAAGAAGCTCTTCTTGATGCTGTTGACTATCTATCTGACAATGAATGCTGCACAACCCTCATTGTAAAAGGAGTCGATAGAGAAGGCGAAAAGCGGCAGCTAAACCTCAACACAGCATACCTCAGCCATAGCTCCTTTATCAATCTTCGAGGGAAATTTATAGATGAAAAATTAGCGAAAGACATTATCCTTAATGCACTAACATCATACGAAATCTTACAATAACATTTTTTCGATCTCTTTCTTCGTGATCGAGTGTATTTCTGCTAATTGGCCTTGCTCATATAACTGACGAAGAGCTTCAAAAGAAGAGACTTCAATTCCATCTCCAAGAAGGCCATGGACTTCTACAGCTGTCTCTCTGGATAATCCCAAGCTAACCAACTGGATAAGACGTTTTTCACACCCTCCGACTTCAATAAAAGCATGCAGCTTAACACTTACAACCTCAACTTCTTTAGATTTCGCAGCATTAGCAAGGAGGAGTTGATAACAGCGCAAAGCTGAAGCCATTTTGAAACGTATATCGGTATTAATTGTTTTGATCACATCCCGGACATTTTTATTACACTTTCTGTCTTGATGGCGAGCTATTTGCTCTGTAATAATCAAACGCAGAGGATCTCCCTGAATCCACTTTTTTGCGATAACACAAGCAAATGCAACGCTACTCGCGCTAGGAAGAAATATTCCAAATTGGTTGAGCTCAGAACAAATCTTTTCAAGTTGTGCATATAACGACTGAGATCTGGGGTGAGGAAGTGCCCACTGAGATAAGTCATCTTGTTCTATGAGAAAGTTATACAATGTATTTTGTTGAAGGTATCCAACGGTGGGATTGGCTTCTAAAGTAAACGAGTCGACCCGCAAGCTGTCATATGCGCTTTGAACTTTACTAAGTAACGCGTCCTTCTCTATGTCTTGAAGCGTAAGCTCTCTGGCAGAAAATGTTGTCGTTATGGCGCCAGATTCAAGCTCTCGCAACAGCTTATTTGCGATTGTATAGTAAGTATACTGATCATCTTCTGAATGATCATACTCTCCATCAAGGGCTTTTATGACTCCATCAAGATCTTCATTTAGAATTTGGTAGTAAGTTGGTATCTTATCAGCTTCTTCATCGTCAGAATCAAAATAGTCATTATACGCCCATTCTTCAGGATCTACCAAGAAAATGTTACCCGCAAAATGCTCAAGCATACGGCCTGCTCTACCTGTGATATTATCCAGTCTTACATTCTCAATCCTTTCAGAAGTTTTATAAGGAATCAGCTGAATAGGATTTTGCAAAAATAAGTTTTTAGCCGGAAGATTTACACCTTCAGCTAAGGTGCTAGTACAAACAATAAAATCAACCTCTTTCTCCCGAACAAGAGTTTCAACCATTCGTCTGACAACACCGGGGAGAGGTCCGTAATGGAAGGCCACTCCCTTCTTTAGGTTGTCTGCGAGCGAAAATTCTGGATGTAAAAATCTAGTTACATAATCAGCTGCTTCGGCAAGTCGAGGGCTATTTTTTTCTTCCATGATTAAGGTTGCGATATCACGCGCAACATCTTCACAGTAATTTGTTTTATTACGATAGATAATGTTACTTTCCCCAACACCAAGTCTATAGACCATCTGCGAAAGCTTATCTCCAGTATAGTTTTTCTTAATAGTCACTGGAAATTCATCGTTCCTTCGTGAGAGTAATATATTTCTACCTTGCAGTTTTGTATTAATAAGAATCTTTGCTACGGGCGAGTGTTTTGTTGTCTTTGTAGAAAATTCAGTATTTTCAAACACTGAATTGAAAGCATTCAAATACTTACTTGAGGGCATGCTTATTATTATCTGTGGATTACTTCCTTCAAGTAATTTTTGCAATGTCATGTGCAACAATACGCCGCGACTTTTGTCGGAAATGTTATGTGCCTCATCAACAAATAGGTAATCAAATGAAAGTAAACCCGTTTGAAGTATTTCAAAAAGCCTTTCCTGAGTCATCACAAAGAAAGTCTTGTCTTTAAAAACACCTTCCTTTGGCACGGTACATATTTCAATGTCATTTTCACAGGATATACTTTTTACAATATCGTAAATCTTACTTGCAACCTCAGAAATAAGTGCCCGAGTAGGAACAACAATAGCAGTAAATGCTCCAGGACTACTAGCGACCTCATCTATCAAATACTGCAATATAACATGAGTCTTTCCTGTTGACGTTGGAGCAGAAGTGATAACATCTTCACCATTAGTAAGGTCTTCCCATAAGCTACGTTGATAATCAGTCAAAGGATGATCTATTTCATCCACAGTGTTCAAAGTTTTTCGAAGGTCTCTTCTTGCTTCATCAAACACACTGACCTTGAAGTTAATATTTGAAAATTTATTCTGCAGCAACGTTATATTGGGGAAGTCCCCAGCTTCGTTAAAAACATGATCAGCAATTGCTACAAGCTCTGGAGTCTCATCGCCACAGACATATAAAAGCATAGAGAGAAGTTCCGCACCTTCTTTCTTCATCAGCTCATCATCAGACTGGTAAAAATATTGTAACGATGTTGTTAAGTTCTTAACAACATCCCGTTCAATCGAATATTCTTCGTCTGCGGTTTTTTTAACATACGCGCCGAAAAGTATACCTGACGCCGCACTGAAATCGGCGCTATTGAAAATTTTGTTTGAGAGCTTTGTATAAAATGAGCTCATTTTTCAATCCCCATATAGTCAACAAATCCATTCACAACATCTGTTATTGAAGAGAAGGGAAGCATTAACAGTGTTGTTTTACCACATGGCTTCCCTTTCTCAGTGAGTTTTGAGTAAAAATCTCCAATATACTCTGAAGCTTTCTTTGTGTAACTATCGATATAAGTTTTATCATCTTCAAAACAGGTTAAATCTGAAAAGCCAATAAAACATGGAGAATGGACCACATCTTCTACAACATTACTATTATCGAATGGATTTAAAAAAGATAGGAGCTCTTCCTCAATATCATTATCTATATCTGGAAAGTTGATATGTGTTTGTATGAGACTAAACTCATGTTCATAATTATCCAAAGCATTAGAAATGGACGTTGTTGCCTTCGTAGCCGCACTCTTAAATGATTTATAAAGCTTTGATTCGCCAAGGTATAAACGGAGAGATCCATCAATATACTGTGCATGAACAGCATCAGCGCCGAAAACCGGCATCCTACGTGAGCTTTTTTGAGAGACTTTGCTTAGAATCTTCGGAGCTTCTAAATACACATCAAGCAATGTGAACAAAATAAGCTCTCCAAGTTCTCCGTGGGCCGTTTTTTTACTTAAAAATTTTACTGCATTTTTAAATAGATTCTCAGCAACCTCCGGACTTTTTATCGCTAGTCTTTTTTCTATTTGAGCATGAGAAAACACAAAATTAGCCAGAAGACAGCTTTCAATTATTTTAAACAGCGGCGAAATATCACATTCTCCGTTAGCACAAGGAAGATAAATTAGACGTGCATCAACGGAGTCATCTCCCCACTTCCAGCTTACGTCGACCTCTTGGAGAATCTCACGAATTTCTGCCGAATTTTCTAGCTGAGTTTTAAGTTTTGCCATTGTTCAACCTTGTTAAGGTGTTTTAGGTGCTAATTCATCTATGAAGATTTTTTAAGGTCAGTAATTTGATCTTTTATTTTTTGAATATAGTTAACATATTCGCCTTCACTATTCGAAAAACGTGTTCCTGAAAGCTTATATGATTCTGACGTCTGTAGTTTCGTGGCTGTGGTAGAGACTTGGATGTTGTTAGAAAGTTTTAAGTATTCATAGTACAGGTCTACATCTAGATCAACTGTAGTTGTTTTTTTAGGTTGTAATGCTGGAGAAAACGCTATGATTTCATCTGTTGATATCTTCTTGTCGTTTGAGTTGAAATCTATCCCTACTTTCAAAGAGTGTATTTCTTTGTCACTATTGTTTTTGATTGTTACATGGACTTTAGCTTTATTAATTAACCCCATTTTTTTGCCGGTAACACTGAGCTGTTCTGTCATCTGGTGAGTGCTGCTCACCTCAAGTTGGGATAATGCCGTTATTGCTTTATCCTGTGCTTCCTTTTGTGCTCGGAGTTTGGAAAGTTGCAAAGAGCTTTCTTTTAGTCGCTTTTCAAGACGCGCTATTTTTTTATGTCGCTTATTCTGTTTGTAACTTTTCAAAACGGAATCGGCGTGAGCATTAATTTGATTTGGTGTGTATCCATTAATGCTTGAAAGGCGTCGAATGAAAATAGGGCCGAACCAGTCTTCCAGAACGTAAATATCTTGTATGCGCATTTCGGAGTCTATGCTCGTTTTAGCTCCTCCTGTGGCAATCACTGCGAAAGACTGGCGGAGTTTTTCTTTGTCCTCAGGGCTTATGTCTTTAATGATTGTTGATATGGAAGTTTGGAACGTCTGCTCTGACGATGTGTCCACGACCGCTTTACTCCAGCCAACAAGAATGAAAAGTGATAGTGTTAATATTGCTGCTAATATGCGTTTATTCATTGCTCTTCTCCTGTACTTATAATTTCAACTGCTTAATATCAAAGTGTGTGTCTTAGATCAATAAGTCAAGTTGCTGTCTCTCGTTTTTTACATGAATTGGTGCTTGCATTTTCTTGTGTGGTTATTATTTTGTGTTTTGGAATAATAAAACAATTTAGTGATGGAGTATTTATGAAAGCTGCACAAATATGTGGAAACCTTGCATCAGATGACACTGATGAGCAATATCCGGTAGTTGCCTACTGTGATGAATGTTTTGAACGCCTTATGTTGGCTGGAGAAGATTCTGTTATTGTAAATGAAGTCTCCTATGAAGCTTCTCACGGTGATGAATGCCACAGTTGTGAGAAAACTGTTGAAGATGAGCGTCTTGAGCAGGAAGGAAGCTAGGCCGCATTAAATTTCATTTTTTACTGGGAAGTGGAGTTATTTTATGGTGAGTAACTCCACCGCCCCTTGAGACATATCTGGACTGAGGTGTGCATACCTCATTGTCATATTGATGGTCTTGTGTCTCATAAGAGTTTTGATTCTGTAGATGTCCACTCCAGCGATGGCAAGCCAGGATGCGAAGGTATGGCGTAAAGAATGAAAAACAATTCTCTGGCTCTTGGCCGTGGCCAGCTTATTCAGTTCTAATTCGTCCACAACGTCTTTAAACTTGTGTGACAAGTTTTCCCGTTTTTTTCCTCCTGCTGCCGGAGGAAAAATCAACGCATCGCTAGATTCTTTCTTTCTGCGCATAAGCATCTCAAGTGCAGCAGAATTGATTGGAATATTTCCACCCGGTTTTTGGCCACTACTTATAAGGCGTACCGTAAGAGATTTTCCATAAAAATTTACATCGTGCCACTCCACGCGCTGGATCTCGCCCATCCTCATGCCCGTGTTTAGCGATAATACAACGGCATCATGCAGGTCCTGCCAGCTTTTTCGGCGAATTTCTATGGTTGCTTTTTCTTTTTTTTCTATGGTGCTAGAAATGATCAGCTTAGCTTCTTCTTTGGTTAAAAAACGTTGTCTCTGATTGTTGTTTCCAATGTGGGGTAGATCAACGTGCTCCAAAGGAGTTTGTCCTGGGAAGATGACTACATCACCAACTACCGTTGCCGCTGCACGATTGAAAACAGATCTAATGATGGCCATGTGATGAAGAACCGTAGCGTCAGCTAGGCCATCATCGTATAACTCGTCCATAAACTCTTGTAGCAGCTCTGGAGTAATGGCCGGCAAAGGGAGCTCTCCGAGAAAAGGGTGGATACGGTTGTTAGCCCTTTTTACGTCATCAGCCCATGTTGTTCGTTTTTTGCGATCTCGTTTCCAAGGAATATAGAATTGCTCAAAGAATTCTCGGAAAGTTATTTCTTTGACTTGTTCTTGCTCTTCATGGAGTTTTGATTCGGCCTGTTTTCGTTCATGTTCGGCTTTGAGTCCTGTAAATGTTGTTGGCCCAGATCCTTTTTTGTAATTCTGTTGTAATGTGTGGCGGATGCTGACTAATTCGGAGACTTTCCAGCCTTCAGAGGACCAGCCAATTCCTTCTTCAGTTTTTTGCCCTCCGCGCGACCAGCGGCAACTATAGTATCGATCAAGTTTTCCTTTATATTTACGGTCTGGGAATTCATAGTAGCGGAGGCCTATAGCCCCTTTGACTTTTGTCCATTTTGCTTTTGTCGTTTTCATTATCCCACCATACTCCCACTTTGCGCAGCTTTCAAGGGACGTCAGGGGACAATGTGTATTTTTAAACCCTTTAAATACACGGTCTAGGGACGCCAAGGGACACTAAACAACTCTTTGTAAATGGACTCAAAATCCGCCGGTAGTGATACCATGAGAGTTCAATTCTCTCTCCCGGTACCAGATAAATCAAGGGTTTATAGCTTTAGGGCTGTAAACCCTTTTTTTGTGCGTGGTGTTTTGTACAACTCCTGTACAACTTTTTTTGGGTGTGTGGCGAGGGGAAGGGCTTGGACCATCATCCTAGCAGCTATCTGAATAACTCTTCCAATATAAAGTTCTAAATGAGTTGAAGTCATTGCTAGCTATCGCATCTTGTTATAACTTTGACGCTTACATAAAAACTATAACCATCGTAATTATGACAGACGAAAAGCAAAAAACAAAAGAATCACCGAAAATATGGAAAGCTAAAGCTTGGAATAAATGGCATTGGCTTCAATACCACGCTGCTATAGCAACAAATAAATACTCTTCAAGAACATTCTTAATAGCCCTTGCTATTACTTACATTTCCACCTTTGCTTTTCTTCCGTCCTTCGAACTGCTCCCTAACAATTTTTTCTCAAATAATTTTCAACCTCTAACATCGCTTTTTTTGTCTCTAGGCTGTGCCTTGCTGGGATCTTCTGCAATAGCGTTCTCGTTTATGATGTTTGCTATGCAAGTCAACATAGAGCGTCTTCCGCACGGTCTTTTTCATAAATTCAGCTCTGACAAAAAACTGCTTTTTTATCTCACTGGCTCGATTGGACTAGCAATCTCAATAGTATCTCTATCGATGATCCCCGACTCTTCGTGGGCTGCTTTTGCCGTAGCAAATTCAACCATAGGAACAATCTCAATTTTTGTTCTCTTTCTTTGCGGTTATAAGCGTGCTTTGAGTTTAATCGACCCATCAAACCAGTTAGAAATACTTTTAAAAGAGACGCAAAAAAGCTTCCAAATTTGGGATAAGAGATGCGAAAGAGCTAGGCCTTTTTATCATACAGACTCAGATAATGAGCTAGATTTATTAGCCGAAAACTCTATGGACTTTAGCCGAAGAGCATACTTCGAGAATAATCCATACTGGCATAATCAAGCAGTTGAAGCGTGCAAGCATTCAATATCATTCGCTAACAAGTATGCCTCAAGAGGGGAATATGAGATCTCAGGGAAAGCTTTAAATTGCATCATATTAGTTAATAGTGAATACGTAAAAATAAAAGGAACAACTTTTTTTTCAAACAATTCGTTCATTCCAACCGGATACAGTCACGATAATTTCATTAGCCATTCCCTTGAGCTAATCAGACAATATACGAGTACTGGACTGCACAACAAAGACGAAAGACACATTGAACAGGCACTTAGTTGCATGCATTCTCTTGCTAATATTTTTCTTGCTATTAAATACAGTTCAGTGCGTTCAAATAAAAGCCATGCCAATTTGGCCCTTGGATACTTAGAACGAGCGATAATGAACATAGTACCACTCTGCATGGATGATGTTATAATGAACGGACTTAGAGAAATAGGAGACCTTTCAAGAGAATATGCATTACAAGCTCAACCTAATGATTTGGCCCAATTTGCTGAAACGATATGCAAAATATCTCTAACAAGAATGAGTTCGCCAGACTCATTTCCTGTAGTTCAAATCGCTAGCGAACAACTTTCAAAACTTACTCTAAATGCACTTTGCAACTGCAAAGAAGGTACCTCGTACTTATTTTCAACTATATCTTCTCAGTCGTATTCTCTCATTAGTGTTGTTTTCAGCACTATCCCAGATGCTCCGCTTTTAAGCAATCACAGCAGTTATTTGAGCTCCTTATATTCACCTATAAACACCCAAGGTTTCATGCGCTTATTCCTTGGATTAACAGCAGAACTTTCAAGACAAGAAAGCACGCTTGTTGATAGCCATGAACATTGTTTTTTGAATATTATTGAATGGTTAAAATCTATTCAAGACAGCCACGTCAAAATATTCAATCAAGCAGCCAGTTCCCAATTGCCAATTTGTACGGATTTAGTAATGTGGACAACTTCAATAATTAAGGGGCTTATAACCCTAACAAAATCACCACACTGCCCAGAAGAACTAGTTCCCCGCCTTCATAAGCATATTGTCGGTCTATCTAGGACTTTCATTTACACAGAGGAAAGCAGGGACATCTTTTCACACCTTGAAACCAACAGTGTTACCAGCAATATTTTTTCTTGTTGCCAATACGCATGGCAAGAAGAAATTCCAGAACTATCTGAGAAACTACAAGAAGTACTTTTTAATTGGACAAAGAAGGCTGGACAATTTGAAACTGGGTGGGGAATTGCTGGTAGAGGAATTCTTGGAATATGCGCTTTTTCTCTTATAGTAGATAATCCCATTTTCTTTGAAAAAACCAAAAATCAAATAGAATCACTTGCCGAAATATTTCCTCAAAACATTCTAGAATCAGTTATTCGTGATTTAGCAGGAGAAATTTCATCATCGGATAACTATAGTTACTCGGACTCAGAAATTAAAATAACACTAAGAAACGTAGATTTACAAAAGAAGAACATTTTGCTGAACGAAGTGATTGAAATTTTGCGTTAAGGCTGTCCACAGTCTATTGTCGACTAAGAATGTATTTTATGGGTTCGCAGGGAATATTATGACTAACGAAGCAGAAAACAACTGGCATAAAAGACCAACCCACCTAACCATATACGCAGAAGACATGCTAAATCACGTAAGATCCTTCTCACGTGACAAACAGCATTTCAAACGGTCTCTCTCCTTGCTTGAAGACAGAGCACACGGAAGTCTTTTCCTCTTTCCCATGAAGATTGTTGAGCAAATGCTTAAAGCTTTCCCCGTCGTAGCTTATACAAATCTTGCTGATATAGATTTAAGGCATGTAATCTCGCCAGCTCCGTCTGTACTTAAAGCAATCTCTTTTTATCAGCCAATCCAGCAGTTACTTAAAATTATAGCCATTTCTAATGATCTCCTAGACGAGCTAGATGATAATAAAAGAATTTCAAGATTGTCCCTCCTTATGCTGGGCGAAGAAGTAGACAGCTTTTATGACTGGGCCTTCAAAACTTACCCTCGAGAAAAATACGGCACTGATGAAGCTCGTCCTAAAAAAGCCGTTGAAGAAAATATAGAGTGGTTTGCTCTTCTTTGTGATCATCTTAAATTGGGTGAAAAGACTTCTGCCCGCAGCTTCTGGAATATGATCAAAACTCAATCTGCCCCCGAAAAACCGATATGCTTTGACGACTATCAGGTAGTTTTCCATGCGGACATTCTTTTTTATTCTGAGCTGCCCATGACCCCGAAGGAATGGAACGATTATTTTGTCGATAGAAATGCAGATAAAATTGTTTTCAAGACATTTGAGAATTACCTATCCAGATACAAAAAGAATATCCCAATTAATCCCATAAGCAGCGAATAGCATTGATTAACGGCCATTAACGTAGGATAAAAAACTCTCCCACTTTTCCGCACGGCTACCCTCTCGGTGCTAATCTTCATACAACATAACAGGTGTACGGAGGTTAACACGCATGCCAACTAAAAAATCCAACGACTCTTCTGGTGCAGATCTCAAAATTCTGCACGAAACTCTTCCCCCTATCATTGCCCGCAAGGATGTTCAGCTTTACCTTGGTGGCCTTATTTCTAGCGGGTATCTTGCGAACCTTGATTCTCAGGGACGTGGACCTAAAAGTATAAAGAGCGGTCGGAGAGTTGCTTACCTCCGGGGTGATCTTATCACATGGCTAGAAAGCTGGTTGCAGGGGTAAGAGACTTAAATGAATAAAGAAACGAACACATCAAAAATAGTCCATAGACTGTGTAATGATGAGCAATTTGCCTTTCAAGAAAGCGCAGCCAATTTGATTAAAGGAATTTGTCCGCAATGTGGTAAAAAAGAACTGTTCATCTCCAAAGAAAAGCCGTGGCAGTTGAAATGCAACAGGCTCAACCATTGCGGATTCGAAGAAAGCGTCAAAAACATTTATCCTGATCTTTTTGGCTGTCTTTCAAAAAGATATCCTGCAACAGACCAAAATCCAAACAGAACCGCTGATGCCTTTCTGACTAAGGATCGAGGCTTTGATCTGTCCATCATCAAAGGATGGTATGAGCAGAAAGCCTACCTATTTCCTGACACAAATAAATTCTGTAGCACTGTGCGATTTTATCTGGATAAAAATCGCACTAGATATTGGGAAAGGCTCATAGGTAAAACTACGAAAGACGGACAAAAAGCAAATTTTGGAGGAAAACGAAAAGCTGACGGTTCTATTTATAAAGGGGATGTCTGGTCACCGCCAGATATGCCCATCAATGCGGGTGATAAAATATTTATTGTGGAAGGAATATTTCATGCCATAGCATTGAATCATCGCAAATATAAAGCGGTCGCAGCTTTTAGCTGTAATCATTTCCCCGAAGCATTCATCCAGCA
>NZ_JONL01000013.1 GCF_000711735.1 Maridesulfovibrio frigidus DSM 17176 | reverse complement strand
AGACCACCTGGTTGATAGGCTAGAGGTGTAAGTGTAGCAATACATTCAGCTGACTAGTACTAATAAATCGTGTGACTTATTTTTCTTCTCTTCCCTATTAACTATATATTTATAGTTGGTAACTACTGACCTCGTACGGTTGGTACTATTAACTAGAGAAATTTGTCCTTGTGACCATTGAGGAGGGGCCACACCCGATCCCTTTCCGAACTCGGAAGTTAAGACCTCCATCGCCGATGATACTGCCAGGTAGCTGGTGGGAAACTAGGTCGTCGCAAGGACTTTTTTTTAAAGAAAACCCGTACAATTAAGTTTGTACGGGTTTTCTTGCGTGTGGGGCATTGGGGGAGTGTGTAAGGGGGGGGGAGCGGATTGATACTGCCAGGGTGCGGAGGATTGAATGCTTTAAAGGATAATCCGTGACTCATTTAACTGGTTTGCGGTTAAAATGTTGTTTTGGCAGATAGTTTAAAGATTGCATCACAAACTATACAGATCGTGAAAAGGGATAAATAAAGTTGTTGTTTCTAAGCTCGATGGAGATGGGAATGTTAAAATAACAGGACTAGTAAGTTTTGACGGGCAAAATAGTAAGGATAATAGTTCAGAAAAAAATACTACTGGTTTTAAATGACTTGAAAGTCGATAACTTAGTTTTGGGAGAAAATAAAGAAAAGTAGGATGACTATTCACTAAAGAACAAAGGAACTATGAGTCCGTTTAGTAGCGCCTTCAGCTAAATAGAATTGGAGAAGTAACCTTAATCCATTTGTTTTAGGGCCATGGCTCTAAGCTTCTTCATCTTCTCTTTATCTTTGATTAAAGTCTGCATTTCAGGATTGTTAGATATAATAAATGAAACAAGAGCAGCGGTAAGTGTTTTGTCGTATCGCTTACTGCTTTCTGTTAAAATTATGGCCGCAAGAATAGGGTGTATTCCTTTTTTGTGCCATCTTTCTGATATCATCCCACAAAATGCATCTGCAACACAGCAAACTCGCGTTTCTATTGTTAAAGCGTCCCCTCTCCGTCCTCTAGGATATCCACTTCCATCGAGCCTTTCATGGTGGTCAAGAAGACAATCTCTAACGAGTTTGTCTTTAACATCAAGCCTGTTCATCATTTTTTCGGCAATATCTACATGCTCTTGCATTCTTTGCTTCTCTTTATATAAATAAGGACTTTTCTTGGTCATAAGAGCAGTCGGTATTTGGGTCATACCAAGATCGTGCAAAACTAAGGCAAGTCCAAGAGAATTCAATTCAAGTTTTTCGCCATCTTTGTGTACCGTTTTTAGATATATGGCAGTTCCCACAAACAAGGTGTTTACCACATGACAACAAAGATCATTTTGGCGTTGAAGAGAATTAAAAAAGTGTGACCAGCGATTTCTATCCACCCATACGTATTCACTAAAAATAGCAAGAACTGTTTTTAACTGTTCAAGGGTCTCTGAGATAGGGTTCTCATAAAACTCTTTAACTTTTTCGAGTATCCCATCATAAAAGATTTCTGCTGCGGCTGGTTCATCAAGATAATGCTCGGTTAAAAGAACTCCAAGGTTTTGACTTATGTGGCCTGCAAGAGATGAGTATTCATCTTTAGTTATAAAAAGATTGCCTCCGTTGCATTCCATGTTCATTCGATCAAGTTTTTTAGGAGTCAACCTTGTATCTTTGGAGAATAAAGGAGCAACTCGCTGAAATTCTTCATCATATATACATAGCGTGACAGGAGTTCTGTTGCCGAATGTGCTGACAATATTAGAACTGATTTGCAGATATTCTTCTGGAATCAAGTCTTCTTGTTTGGCTTGGCTGGTCATTATTTATATCCTGTGATTATATTTATATATTTCAATTGATTTTAATCTTAGAATTAAGGTGAACTTATTCTATTAATAAAAAAAAGTAAATGAGGGAAGCTGTTTGCTATGCTTTAACCATATAACTGATACATTTCTATTACTATTAGAGTTGCATCATTTAGTTGTTAATTATGAGTGAGTATCCGTGTTCCTTACTGATCTTAGTTTTTCTTTATGGTTTGTAATGTTTTTTTATACTACTAAGTAATATATTATGTGCTATTATTATCAAGGTGTATTATCTTAGGCTAATGATTTTAAGTGTAACTTGTTTTTAGTTATGGTGTGTGCTATACTTTGCATGTTGTATATGTGTAACTTGTTTTTTGTGTTTCGTTTTACTCTACTCTTAAATCATTTATTAGGAGTGTTCATGCGAGATAAAATTTCTAAGAAGTTTCTCAATGATTCATTAGAAGTGATTAAAGAAAACCCAGATTTGGAAGAAAGGCTTAAATCGGTGATGGGTAAAGTTGCAGATACCGTTTTAAAAAAAAAATATGTAACTTCAGATGATAACATTCAAAATGGCGAAAGCATAAGAGATGAAAAGCTTGATTAAGGTATTTTATTGTTTTTTATTTCTATTGTGTTTTTTATTTGTTACTCAACAGCAAACTGAATTGCACGCTCGTGAGACAGTTAGAGTCGCTCTGAGCCATTATCCGCCTTGGATGATAGACGGCAAGGATAAAAGTGGTTTTGATTACGAACTTATGAGTGCTCTTGCGAAACATATGGGGTTCAGAGTTGAGTTTGTTTCGGGTTCTTTTAGTGAAAATATGAGTCAATTGGAATCTGGAAAAATTGATTTAATTAGTAGTTTGTTATTTAGAAAAGAAAGAAACGAATTTATACGTTATGTTTCTCCGCCATATAAAGTAAACTCAATCAAAAGATTTTATGTTCGAAAGGGTTCAGGAGTTAAAATAGATAAGTACTCAGATTTGTCGGGCTTAAAAGTTGGGCAAAGTCGTGATGCCAAATATTTTCCCGCATTTGATCTGGATGATAGAATGGTAAAGGTTCTGTATCGCTCATCCAAGGAATCCTTTGTAGGACTTGCTCGCGGAGAAGTTGACGCCGTAATTTGTTCAGATTCTGTTGGCGGCTATTCTATTCATGAGTTGTCTTTAGAAGGTAAGGTAGAAGGTTCTTCCTTTAAATTTAAGCCCAAGATCATGCCTGTTTATGCTGGAGTTTCGCGTAAATCGATGCTTGCTGGTAAAATTGATGAAATCGAGGCGGTTATGCGCTATCTACAGGAATCTGGTGCTTTGGATAAAATGGCTGAAAAGTATTCAGTTAATTTGCACTAAAATAAATTGTCGCAAGTGCCGTAATTTTTCATTTCTCCCCGATAGGCAGATAAGATATCTTCCTTTGTTATGACTCCTGCAAAAACTCCGTTTTTCATAACTGGCAAAGTTTTTTTGCCGCTTCTAGCCATAATTTCCAATATCTCTGCTGCCCCCATTCCAAACTCAATTTTGGGAGTATTTTTATCCGTAGCAACTTCACCAATGCGACTCTGCTGTCGCTCTGGATCTAAAATTGCGGAACGAGCTGAAACTACATCCACCATGCCCATGAAATTTTTAGTTGTACTATCAATGATTGGAATATGCGTTTGATTAGTACTCTTAAGCACTTTTAAAAAATCGATGACAGGCATCTGTGGACAAACCTCAGTCATATTTTTGCAAACAAGATCTTGTGTATCAATGTCAGCCAGTATTTTCTCATCAGTTTTAGGTCTGAGGAGTTGGCCCTTTTCCACTAAATCTTTGAAATAAAATGATGACGGTTCGAACGCGTGTGTTAGCATTGATGACAGGAATGTCACTGTCATTATGTGCATCACAGCTTGATAGCCATTGGTTATTTCCAGTACGAGAAATACGCTAGTTAAGGGGGCTTGCATTACCCCGCTAACGACTCCTGCCATTCCAAGAATGACGTATGCCCCTTCTCCAGTGATCCATCCGGCTGGCAAGATAGCAGAGGCTGTCCTATGAAACAAAGCTCCGAATATAGAGCCAATGACTAAGCAAGGGGCAAAAATACCACCCAGCCCTCCGCTTCCCAGAGTTAGTGATGTTGTTGCGATTCTGGCTAGAAGGAGTAGGGCAATTACCGTAATTCCTGAGGGAAGTGTTCCGTGTATTGCCATTCTTATGGATTTATATCCTTCTCCAAGAGCAAGTGGAAAAAATACTCCCACTATTCCAACCGCAAGTCCACCTAGAGCCGCTTTCAGCCAAGGCTTATTACTGATAGTTGAAGCGACCGATCCAACTTGCCTAATTGATCGCACAAATAAGACTGAGATAAGGGCTGTAAGGACGGCGAGAGCGATAGACACTCCAAAATCAGCGAACCCCATAGCAGGGAATACTTCTCGAAAAGGAATCACATTTCCTTCTAGAATCCTGGATGTTTGAGTCGCCACAACTGATGAAATTGCAATTGGAATTAAATTGTAAGGAGTCCATTCACCGAGGATTATTTCAACCGCGAAAATCATGCCCGTGACAGGTGCATTGAAAATTGCGGAAATTGATCCTGCTGCTCCGCAGCCTATAAGTGTCATCCTCGACTGCCCACTCATTTTGAGAAGTCTGGATAAGTTGGAACCCATGGATGAACCACTGACAACGACTGGAGCTTCGGGGCCGGCAGAACCGCCGCTTGCGATTGTGAGCAGACTGGTGATCAGTGCACTAAATATTGATATCGGGCGAAGGATTCCTTGCTTTAATCCCACTTTTGCGATGACTTCCCCAACTCCATGCCCACCGGATTCTTTGAAAACATTTTTGCTGAGAATAACAGCAAGCATAGCTCCAGCAGCAGGCAGCAGAAAAATCCACCAATGATCAGAGTTGTTCATTCTGAGTTCATTCAGAAATTTAAGGGATCTATTTAAAGCAACTGCCGCAAGAGCTGAGCATACACCTACAGCAATAGCCGCTACAATCAGCAGGGCTTTTGTGGTGTGGACTCTTTTATGAAGGAAGTCCTTAAGTAAAGGGCTGTGCTTCGGTGCTTCTTCTGACATTTTACAGTTGTATCCTTTAGTAGTGAAAGGCTGCTTAGTAGAGAACTCCAACGATTGCCCCTGTCATACAGGTAGCTAATGTTCCTCCGATTATGGACTTTACGCCCAACTCTACAATTTCTTCCTTACGTGAAGGAGCTATTGCTGTCAGCCCTCCAATTAATATTCCAAGACTTCCCAAATTGGCAAATCCGCACATTGCATAGGTCATAATCATTGTAGATCTTTCGGAAAGCAAGCCCGGAGTAAGGTTTGCCAACTGCAAGTATGCTAAAAATTCGTTGAGGATTGTTTTTGTTCCCATCAGTCCCGCAGCGGTGGATGCTTCGGAAGCGGGGATTCCCATGAGCCATACAACAGGCCACATGATAATGCTGAGAATGCGTTGCAGGGTAACAGGCTCTCCTAATACATCTGGAAATACTGTTAATATTTGGTTTGCGAGGGATACTAAGGCTATTAGTACCAAAAGAAGTGCTACTACCGTAATTAGAAGTTTAACGCCGTCAGATGTACCTTTAGTAATAGCATCCATGGAGCTTGATGCTTGGCTTGTGATATTGCTTCTTTTAATAGAAATAATATCTGCTGTTTCAGGTACCATCAGTTGGGCAATAAGGATTGCTGCAGGGGCACTGATGATAGATGCTGTAAGAATATGCCCGATAGCTCCCGGGAGGACCGGGTTGAGTATTGACGCGTATAGGACCAGAACAGTGCCGGAAATGGTAGCCATTCCGCTGACCATAAGAGTCATAAGCTCACTTCGACTCATCGATTTTACATAAGGTCCGATAATGATGGGAGCTTCGACCATTCCTACAAAAATGTTTGCAGCAACACCGAGTCCTAAGTGTCCACTAATATTCATTGTTTTTTCTAAGATAAACGAGAATCCTTTAACTATCACCGGAATTATGCGCCAGTAGAAAAGCAAGGCTGAGAGAGCACTTACTACTAAAATAAGTGGAAGAGCTCTAAAGGCTAAAGTCCAACTTGCCCCCGGAGAACTTTCTGTGAAGGGAAGAGGGCCACCGCCTATGTATCCGAAAATAAAACTTGTGCCGGCCTGAGTTGCCAGCTGGAGTGCATCAACCGCGTGGTTCAAGTACATCATAGCATCACTGAAAATGGTTACTTTCAGCATTAATGTTGCGACTATAAATTGAAGAACAAGTCCTGTTGATATGCTTTTGAAGCGGATATTGCGCTTATTTTCACTTATGGCCCAAGCAATGGCCATTATTCCAATCAGTCCAAATAGGCTTTGAATCATATTTCCTTCCAGATCTTTTATTTGTAGAGGCTTAAAGTTATTTATATTAATTACATAATCCTTATGGAGCCTGCAACATTAAGCATGAAATATACTCAATTGTTGTTGAGTTAAGGTTTTTATCCGGATGTGAAGCTTTGTATTTGGGAAAATGCATTATTCTTTTCAATGATCTTGAACCTTTCCGCTTTTATGGGTAGTATCTCAGAAATTATGTATTTACCTTGTGGATAACTTGCAACTTTTGGTAGGCACTCCCTCTTTGGGAATGACGTCTGATAAAGGGAAAGCTCTTATGAAAGTGGAATTAGCAAAACCGTTTATCAAGGCTGCTGTGGATGTTTTGTCCATGATGGCTATGATTACTCCGACGCCAGGCAAGCCCTATGTTAAAAAGGGTAAAACAGCCGTAGGCGATGTTACCGGGCTGGTTGGAATTACTGGTGATATGAATGGAACAATTTCGATCACATTTACAAAAAATTGTGCAGTAACTATTGTAAAAAATATGCTTGGAGATGATATTCAAGACATCCTACAAGATGTTCAGGACGCAGTTGGTGAGATCACAAATATGATTTCAGGACAGGCTAGAGCAGGATTGGTGGAACAAGGGTTAACCTTTTCCGGGTCAACTCCGTCGGTAATTATGGGAGATAATCATTCTATTTCTCACATGGCGTCGACTCCAATTATGGCCATCCCTTTCAGCAGTGAAGCAGGGGAGTTTACTATCGAATTCAGTTTCGAGTAACCTTTTTTGTTTTAATGAAAAAAAGAGAGTCATTATATGTCTAGTTTGACAGGGTTTAGGGACCAATCCTTTTTGGACAAAATTAGTATTTTGAATGAAGTTTCCATGGGAAAAGATATTGAAGATTTAGAAGATCTTCTTGATCTCTTTAAAAATCCTATCGGGGATACTTCAGTTGACTATATGGTTGTTACAGCTCTCAACGGGGTTCTTTCTTCCGATGAAAAGAGTGCTGTCGATCTTCTTAGTTGTGATAATGAAAAAATTAGAGTTCTCTGCATAAGGTTATGTGGAGAGTTCAAGTTTGCAACTGCAACTCCTTTTTTAGTCTCGCTTGCAGAGAAAACAGATGATTCAGATTTACTATTTGAAGTTATTGTTTCTCTATCAAAAATAGGCGGAGATGAATCAGTTAGCCTCTTCCGTTCTAATATTACAAATGATGACGATTTGGTCGCATCTATGTGTATAGAGGTGGTTGGAACATTTAAAGACGAAGAGTCCATTGGCGCTCTTTCGGACATTGTTACTCGCAATAACGAAGACGCATATTATGAAATCTGCGATCTGACCACATGGAAAGCTGTTGAGGCTTTAACTTCCATTGGCAGTAGTGCATCTCTTAGTTTTATCGTAGATAACTTGCATCATAGAAACCCAACGGTTCGCAGGGTTGTTACTGATTGTCTGACCGATCTTGGTGCGCCAGCCGTTCCTTATCTACAGAAAGTTATAACTCCTGATGCGGAAAAGGATGACATGATCCTTGCCGCAAACGTTCTTGGGTTTATCGGTGATAAAAGTGGTCTCGAAGTTCTCATGGATGCTCTTGATAAAAAATATTCTACAGATTCAAGCGTAAATTACGCAATATATGAAGCCATAGGTAGTATCGGGACAATGAAAGGCGTTATCAGCCTGATTGATGGCCTTGACGTAGATGATGAGCTTATTACTTTAGCAGTTCTAACAGGTCTTGATCGTCAAGTTAATCCGGGCGTGATTAAGAAGATGACTGAAATGATCAGTCAGGGCGGGAGTCAGGCCGGCAAGATTATTCGCGCTGTTGTTACAGCAAAAGCGTTAAATATTTTTGCAGGTCTTTATAATGAAGGCAAGATCGGGCGTTTCATGATGAACGCGGTTGTTGCTTCTAAAGACCCCGAAGTTCGTACTGCTTTCCGCGAAAAACTCACAGAAATTGGCGGTGATGAGGCAACAGTAGATATTGCTAGATTGCCGGATATTGAAGAAATTGCAGGTAAACGAGCTTTAGCTGTAGATGACTCAAAATCTATGCTTGCTCTTTATCGCAGTATTCTGACTAGCAATGGGTATGAGCCGTCAATCGCTGAGAATGGACAGGAAGCATATGCTTTTGTCGAGCAGGGTGATGAGTTTGATGTCGTAATCACTGATATGAATATGCCGGTGATGGATGGTATGGAACTTGTCGAAAAGCTTAGATTTACCGATGGTTTTGAAAAAATACCCATTATAATGGTTACAACTGAGTCTGAAACGTCTCAGATGGAGCTTGCGAGAAAGACTGGAGTTACTGACTTTATTACAAAGCCTTTCACTCCAGATCAGCTTAAAGCGAAGATTGCAGAGTATGTTTCCTAAGGGAATGTTTCAGTTAATGATTTTACTCTAATGCTAAATTATAAGGGAGAAAGACTATTGTCTTTCTCCCTTTTTTTATTGCTTTAAAATTTTGGAGATTATTTTAGCCACTTTGCGGCTATATAGCATAGAAACATGTCCCATGGCCGGACTACGTATGACTTTCCAGCTTGTATCATATGGTTGGAGGTTCTCCCATGGTAGAACCATTTCATCTACCGGAGATATTATAGCCGTTTTGTCGACGCCAGCGGGGGATGGAATAGAACGAAGGTATTTGAATAGTGAGCTGTCCGGGTGCAGGCTCTGTCCTAGCTTACCAGGTGCGGCGATAGCCAGAAGGCTACCACGGCAAGGAGTTCCGAGAGTGATCAGTTTTTCTACAGCTCCTGCGACTTCCTCATCTGCAATTGCTCCGGTCATTAGCAATCCACCAAGGCTATGCCCTATGAGCAGCAATTTCTGATTATTGTTTTCTGCGTACAGCTTTAGAATTTTTTTGCGTAGTTCAATGAGAAGGTCTGGGTATGAGGTTGTGAAACTGTTGTATGACCACGTATTAAAATTTTTAAATCCTGCATTTTTCAATCTGGGTTTTATGAGTAGCCAAGCCGTATCATTGTGATAAAGTCCATGAACCATGAGGATCGGCTGTCCTCTTTTCTTTTTGCTTGCCCGTTCGAACCATCCTATAAAAAAGATTGGTCGGGTAAGAATAGTTAGGAATAGACTCAGTTCTGTGGTTATCACCGACATAAGAAAGTCTGAAGCGGTTACCCTTGCACCGCGCTTAGATAGTTCTTTTCGATTTGCTAATGCTGAAATTATGATCAGCGGCAGGGGCAGTAGTAAAAATATAAGTATGGCTGTGAGTATTATTTGAGTCATACTTTTGGTTGCAGTATAATTGTTGTTTTAGTCAAGTGAATAAGTTTGGTCCGAAAAAAAGAAAGGCAGCTTTGTTGCGCATTTTTATACAAATACGGGAGTTTTAATGAATCGTAAAATACTTAGCCTTGATATCGGCAGTGGAACTCAGGATGTCCTTTATTATATTGAAGGAGTCGAAATAGAGAACTGCTTTAAGTTTGTGCTTCCTTCTCCCGCCCGCGTTATTGGGGCAGAAATACAAGGGCTAACTCAAAAAGGGCGTAATATTTATTTGACGGGGAAAAATATGGGAGGAGGTTTTGGCCGCGCTGCCTATGCTCATATGGAGGCGGGCTTTAAGCTTTATGCTCACCCGCGTGCTGCTTTGGCTTTGGGCGATGATTTAGTCCGTTTGGAAAAAAATGGAATCATACTAAGTGAAAGTTTACCCTCTGACTGTGTCCCTGTTCATCTTGAAGATTACAATTCCGGTTGGTGGAATTGCTTTCTGTCGGCAGCTGGTCTCGATAAACCGGATCTGGTTGTAGCGTCTGTTCAGGATCACGGATTCCATCCGGGTAAAAGTAACAGAAGGGGTCGTTTTGATCTGTGGACCCGGCTATTATCAGAAAACAAGGGGCAGCCGGAAGGATTACTATTTGAAGACGTTCCTTCTGAATTTACCAGACTTTCAGAGTTACAGGAGAGTATTGGCGGCGGCCCAGTTTGTGATACAGGTGCGGCTGCTGTGTTGGGAGCGTTGTTTGTTGAGGAAATAATGGAGCGAAGTTTTAAAGAGGGCATATGTCTGATCAATATAGGCAACAGTCATACCATATCTTTTTTACTGTTCGAAGGTGCGGTTCACGGTGTATATGAACATCACACAGGGAATATGACTCCCGAGAAACTTTGGTCTGATACACGGATGTTCTGTGGTGGGAAACTGTGCTTCGAAGATGTTTTTGACGATTTTGGCCATGGATGTGCAACTCTTGACCTACCTGAAAGGGCTGGTGATTTTTCGCCTACTTATGTGATGGGCCCGCGCAGGTCTATTCTTGAAGGTTATCAGGTAGAATTTCCTTCGCCCGGAGGTGACATGATGCTTGCTGGTTGTTTCGGACTTATAAAGGGGTTACAATTAAAGGGTAAACTCTAAGTTAATTCATGTTGTGCTCTTGCTCTGATTAGTTATTACCTATAAGAAGCATGTAACAGATTGAAGTGACTTTTACTGTGAAACTTTGTTATAATATTTTGATTTAACCACAGATTGAAATTATGCTGCGATTACTGGTTCTTACATTATTTTTGGTTCTTTCTGGATGTACTTCCGCCATGGCAGAAGGATGGCTTTCTGACGCTCTTACTGAGCTAGGCTCCGGCAACTTGGATAGAATACTTATCCTTGGAGCTGGCTTTACTATCACAGTGCTTTTGATTTTTATTGTATTTCTCGATCGAAATATTAAGAAAAGAAAGACGGTTGAGCATGAATTGCAGCGTGAGAGAGATCTTATGGGCAGCATCATGGAAACCAGCCCAATGGGTATCATTGTGATGGACCAGCAGGGTAAAATAATCTTTGCAAATAATCAGTCAGCACGTGTTCATGGCGTTTCTCGTGATGAAATGATCGGCCGGATGCATAATGATCCTATCTGGAAGATTACGGCTCAAGATGGCAGTTCCTTTCCTGATGAAAGGCTTGTTTTTAACAGGGTGATGAAGATCAGGAATGCGGTACTGGATATCCGTAGCGCTATTCACTGGGCTGACGGGCGGCGCGTATTACTTTCGGTAAATGCTTCTCCTCTTTTTGGCTCGGACGGCGATATTCAGAAAGTAGTTTCTACTGTTGAAGATATTACAACTCGAAAGCGAGTTGAAGAAGCTTTGAAAGAAAGTGCTTATAGGTTTAGATCTCTTGTTAAGACCGCAGAAAGTCTCATTATCCTTCTTTCTCCTGATAGAAAAATTTTAGAGTTTAACCGCATGGCTGAAGACCTTTTCGGTCGTACAAGGCATGAAGTTCTCGGACATGATTTCTTTGATCTTTTCCTTCCTGAAAGATTATGGGGTGAGTTCTCCCGTCAATTAGAAACGGTTCTTTCCGGCACTCCTTTACGATTTCTTGAGAATAACGTTCGGGTAGGCGGTGAAGAAGAGCGCACTATGCAATGGTCGTTGTCTCGCCTATTAGATGCTAAGGGGGAAGCTCTTGGCGTACTTGCTGTGGGGCAAGATGTAACGGAGCGTAAGCGAGCAGAAGTTGAATTGTGTGAAGCTCGCGATTCTGCGGAAGAAGCGAATAGGGCTAAAAGTGAATTTTTAGCTAATATGAGCCATGAAATACGAACGCCTATAAGTGCGATAATCGGTATGAGTGAAATGACACTCGGTACCGGGCTTGATCTAGAGCAGAAGGGATATCTGATCACAGTCAAAAAAGCTGCTCAATCGCTACTAAGCATTATTAATGATATTTTAGATATTTCCAAAATTGAAGCTCGTAAGATGGAACTCAGGCCTGAAGATTTCAATCTACATGACATGCTTGAGAAACAACTTTCTGTTTTAAGGATTCAGGCGGAAGAGAAAGGGATTGAGCTGCGGAGCAATATAAGTGTCTCTTTGGATCATTGCTTTTTAGGTGACAGCATGCGCCTGGGGCAGGTCATAATGAATCTGGCGGGAAACTCGGTTAAGTTCACAGAAAAAGGTTATGTTGAGGTTTTCGTGGAAAATGCAGGGGACTGGGAAGAAGGCAAAATTCTACGTTTTACTGTTAAAGACACCGGAATTGGAATATCTGAAGATAAAGCCGAGAAGCTTTTTGAGAGCTTTGTTCAATTGAATGCAGGGTATTCTAAACGTCACCCGGGAAGTGGGCTTGGCCTTGCCATTTCTCGTCAGCTTGTTGAAATGATGGGCGGAGAAATTTCTTTTTCTAGCAAGGTTAGCTGGGGTAGTGAGTTTACTTTTACGGTTAAACTTAAACCAAGCTCAGGTCCGTGTATTCAGGAAATTGTGGATATATCAAATGAAGAGGTCGTAGATGGAAAGTCACCTGCGAGAATCCTGCTTGCTGAAGACAATGCGACCAATCAGGTTTATATTTCTCACTTTTTGATAGAGAAGGGGTTTGCCCTTGAGACTGCCGAGAATGGAGTTCAAGTGCTCGAAATGCTTGAGAACAAAGGTCCGTTTGATGTTATTTTGATGGATGTTCAAATGCCTGAAATGGATGGGTTGCAAGCTACAAAAAAAATAAGGGATGCCGGTAACGACATCCCTATTATTGCTTTGACTGCTTATGCCATGGAAGGTGACCGAGAAAAATTCATTGAGTCCGGCATGGATGACTATGCATCAAAACCTGTCAATATTGATGAGTTAGTCCAGATTATAGGTAAATTCTTACCGAATCAAAAATAGCCCTTCACCAGTTATTATATTAATTCTTCTTCTTTTTTTCTTCGATGTTTCCAGCTAGATCTTTGTGCAGAATTTTAGCAATCTGCTCCTTAAAATCCATCAGTTCTTTTTCGTTTATCCCTTCTATGATTTGTTCCGCTGAACTTATTTCATCGAAAGGAACAGGCAGGGAGCACACCAAATGGATACCTACTTTTTTGCCTTCTACGTCAACAGTTCCAAGTATATTTGATTTCTTGATTTTCTTTCTTACGGACTGCGGGAGGTTTGGAACATTCATGAGGATTTCTCTTGGGTAGAAAATGTACCCGAACATGAATGTTTCACTTTTAAAAGCGTCATTCTGGAATCCACTGTTCATTTCCAGTCCGCTGGCCTTAGTGGTTTCCAGCATCTGCATGATGTCTGAAGCGATTGTTGCTGCGTATCCTTTATCCATTCTAAAATCCTCCGGGAAAATATTATTTGCACATGGGCTTATGTTTAGCTTTTATGGAAGCTGTAAAGTTTCCGTTGCCGGAAAAGGAATCAAGCATTTGCAAGGCATGAATGTCAAGTTTTAACAGTAAAATTGCTTTTGCCCCAAGGCTTGAATACGGAAATCCAGACCAATAGCAGCAGACATCCAAAAACCATAAATGCAGAAATTTCATTTAAGAGTTGGCTACGCAAATATTCAGGAGTTTGCAGGGCCATTAGTTTAGTACTGCCGGAAAGATCGCTCATGCGCTCAAGCCACGGCATGTAAAATAGAAAACCAAAAGCGATGAAGCCAACGTTCACAATCCATTTGGTTGTTACCCATCTGAATTTGAAAAAGCCCCATGGTGTTTTCCACGCAAAGATAAATCCAGTAATGAGACATCCGAAAGCGCCAGACGTTACGACATACTCATCAATTATTTTGAGACAGATGTCTCGTGCGAACAATTCTCCTCCTGAATGAGGGGTGAACACACAATGAAGCAGTACCATAGAAAGAGCCCCTCCTCCCCACAGGCATGCGCTTAATACGTGAAAGGCTCTTACCCATTTGATTGTTTGCGGAGCCAGTTTCTGCATTATTTTCTCATTTTGTTATATAGATCAAAGATTGCTTGAATGAGCATGTTTTGTTTGATTGGCTTCGATATAAATTCATCGGCTCCGGCATCTATACATTTCTTCCTGTACTCAGCTGAAGCATGGGCAGTTAATGCCATAACTGGAGTGCGTTCTCCATGTGTATTTTTTTCAACCATTCTGAATTGATTCAAAAACTGGTAGCCATCCATTACCGGCATTTCCATGTCCATTAAAATAACATCAAACTTGTCATTGAGAGCAAGTTTCAAAGCTTCTTCACCATTGGAGGCCATTACCAGTGTTGAATCTGATTTCTTTAAGAAATGACGAATCAGTTCCCGGTTTGGAATATTGTCTTCCGCGAGCAAAATTTTCAGTGGTGGCAGGGTTATATCGATTTTGCCAGTAGAAGTTTTAGCTTCATCCGAATTTAAGTTTAATACTTCTAAAATGGAACGAAGAAGTTGCCGCCTCATAATTGGTTTTGTTATTCCAGATACGACCAGTTCGTGATTCAGGAGAGTTCTATCAAAACTTGCTCCGCGTTGCAGCAGCATTACAGGCGGAACTGAAAGCCCAGAGCTTGTGATTGATTCGAGAATTTGGGTGCCATTCCCATTTTCAAAGTCCAAGTCGAGGATAAGTATTTGCGGCTTGTGTTCCTGCGAGGATTTTAAAAATGTCATCAGGGAATTTACATTGGTGCATGGAGTTGTGGTTGCTTTATAGTAATTTAAAATATCGCAAGTAGAATCAAGGGTTTTATGGTTTTCCACAGCTATAATGAAATTCACGCCAGATAAGTCCGGTGCAAGAAATGATTGAGACTCTAGGTCTCTTGTAAGCGGTAGAGTTACTTCAAAAGAGCTCCCTTCGCCCGGAATACTCGTTGCGCTAAGCGTTCCGCCCATGAGTTCAGTTAATTTCTTACTAATCGAAAGGCCCAGGCCAGAGCCGCCGAAGTTCCTGGTTGTAGAAGAGTCCGCTTGTGAAAATGGAGCAAATATCTCTTCTAATTGTTCAGGACTAATGCCTATTCCTGTATCTTCAATGGTGAACGTGATGCTTCCAATATTGTTCATGCTTTCGTTATTCAGCGCACGTGAGACTGTGATGCTTACTTCTCCGCTCTTTGTAAACTTAACTGCGTTTGAAAGGATATTAAGCAGGATTTGGCGCAGTCTTGTAGGATCTCCGATAACAAATTCAGGAACATCTGGCTTGAAATTACAAACCAGTTCTATGTCACGTGATGAAGCTGTTACAACCTGTAAATAGAGAATTGCATCAACTTCCTGCAATAAATCAATCGGAATTGATTCCAGTTCAACATGCTCAGCTTCTAGTTTTGAAAAATCAAGTATGTCATTAATTATTGAGAGAAGAATTTCTCCTGAGGACTCAAATATGTCCACATATTCTGTTTGTTCTCCGTCAAGGTCAGTTCCTTTCAGCAGATCTGCGATGCCTATAATAGAGTTTAGCGGAGTACGAATCTCATGGCTCATGCTAGCAAGGAATGCACTCTTTGATTTATTTGCTTTTTCAGCTTTGATTATTGCCTTTTCGAGTTCCACCTCAGTCTGCATATGCTTTTCGATCTCAGTGTTTAGATCAATAGTTTTTTCATCCACCAGAATGGCAAGTTTCATTCTTTGTTTTTCTATGGATTTTACGCGGAAGTGGATTACCACAAAAATGATTAAAAGACCTAAAAGTAGTAGGGCAAATTTAAACCACCACGTTTTCCAGAATGGTGGAGTAATAGTTATTTTGATTGATGTGCCGGTTTCGTTCCAAATTCCATCACTGTTAGATGCTTTAACTCTGAAAATATAGCTTCCGTGGTCAAAGTTTGTGAAGGTTGCGGTCCCTTTATTTGCATCTAGCCAGTTGTCGTTAAAACCTTCGAGTTTATATTTGTACTTGTTCAAGTGCGGGTTTTGATAGTCTAGCGCAGCGAAACTGAAACTAAACATGGCATCTTTCCATGAAAGGTTTATTTCTTTAGTTTCTGTTATGTTTGTTGTCAGTTTTGCCGGCGAGTTCATTATGTTTAAATTAGTGATAACGACAGGCGGAGGAGTTTGGTTGATTTTGATGTTATTGGGATTAAACATGTTAAGCCCGTCAAGGCCACCGAAGTATAACAGACCGCTTTGTCCTTTATTATATGAGTTGATCCAGAATTCTATACCCTGCAGTCCATCGGATTGACCGAAGTTAAGGACTTCGCCAGTTGTAGGGTCAAGATGTGAGATTCCCTTAAATGTCGAGACCCAGATATCTCCGTCCCTATCTATGCACAGTCCTTGTATTCCATCATTGGCAAGGCCGTTTTTCTTTGTGTATCTGGTGAATTCTTTAGTTGTCGGGTCAAACCTGTTAAGCCCTTCGTCAGTCCCTATCCATAGAGAGCCGTCGGCTGCCTCGGCAACTGGTGTTACCCTGTTATTGGATACGGTTTTCGGATTGTCCGGATCGCTCTTGTGGTGAATGAACGTGCCGTCTGTCCGGTTCATAAGGTCTATGCCTGCATTGGTGCAGATCCAGAAATTATTCTTACTGTCCTCAAAAATATTACGTACGCGGTTGTGAGCTATGCTTTGTGGGTCTGAGTCGGAATGTTTATAAATTTTAAAATCGCCAGTTTCACGGTTAAGTCTGTTCAGCCCCTTTTTGCTGGTGCCTATCCAAATATAGCCTTGGCTTCCTTCATTTATCCACCATATGTTGTTTTGGCTTAGAGAGTTTTTATTTTTCTTGTCTCGTTTGTACCGAGATACAATCCCTTTGCTTTTGTCAATTACAAAAACGCCTTTTTTGCGTGTCCCTACCCATATCAGCCCTTTAGAATCCTGAAAGAAACAGTTAATTCTGTTTCCCGAAAGAGTCCAAGGTTCCGGAGATTTTGAATTAAAACTTGTGATTTCTCCGGTTTGAGGATTGTATTTACTTAGGCCATGTTTGTACGTTCCGATCCAGAGTAACCCTTCACGGTCCTCGAGGACAGCACTGACTTCTTTTCCAGGAAGTGTATTTTCTTTCCACGGTTGATGTCTGATTATGCCAAATTCTTGCATTTTAGGAGTAAGCTTGCTCAGCCCTCCCCCGTATGTTCCGACCCACAGAACTTCTGATAAGTCTTCGAAAATATGGGTAACTTTGTTATCACTGAGGCTTTGAGGGTCTAGCGGGTTGTACTTGAAAAATGTGAAATCCATTTTTTCAGGTGTAAGTAGTGCTGTTTTAGGATCTCTTTTGGCTAGTCCCTCTAATGTTCCTAACCATAGATTGTCAGATTGATCTTTAAAAATATCATTTACTTCCAAAGATCTAAATAGTGTGGATAAGGAAAAGTCCGCAGTGTTAAGGATGGATATTCCTTCTTTAGTTCCTATCCACAGCTCTTCTTTGTTCTCTTGGTAGAAGCAGAGAACGGTATCTCCGCATAAGGATTGTTCATCTTTAGGATCATTAAAAAAATGTTTAAATTCATTTTCTTTAGCGAGGAATAGGTTCAATCCCTTAGCTGTTCCCACCCACAAACGGCCCTGCATGTCTTCGTAGATAGATCTAATTTCGTTATGACTGATACTTGTGGGAGAGTCTGAAGTCTTAAAGTTTTTAAAAGTAAGGGAGGCTCTGTCGAAGAGGTTAAGTCCTTTGTCTGTTCCTATCCACAATTGTCCTTTTGAGTCTTCATAAATGCAAGTTACAGTCTTGCTTGAAATTGAGTTTGCGTTTTCACTGTCAGGAGTGAAGCTTGAAAATGAGTCAGTTTTGCGGTCATAGCTATTCAGACCTCCACTTTTGGTACCGACCCATAACATTCCGGAGCTGTCTTCGCAGATCGCGCGAATGTTACTATCGGATATTGATCCCGGTAGTTTGGATTTGGAATACACTTTCATTTGTCGGCCGTCATAGCGGTTTAATCCGTCATATGTTCCGAACCATAAAAAACCTTTAGAACCTTGCAGCATGCATAAGATCGATGACTGCGAAAGTCCTTCCTTTAAAGAGATTCTTTCAAATCTTAAATCTTGCTGAAAAGCTGAGGCATTAAGTGGCCCCAAAAGTAGGCATAAGAGGGACGCAATTGCGATAAAGGATCTGCAAATGTAGTTTTTATGTATTAATTTATTCATTATGTATTGTTGTTAAAGTGTATTTTTAAAAACAAAGCATAAATGTGAAAATATTTCAATCCTATAACAGAAACAGTCGCATATTAATTATGCGACTGTTTCTGTTATACTTCTTATATCTTAGGTGCGTATGTATAGTATGTAGCTGTTATTCTGATAGTATTGGTTTTATCCGGTCCAAGGCCCAATCTACTTGTTCAGACGTTATTACTAGCGGCGGGGCAAATCTGATTATATTGCCATGAGTTTCTTTGCAGAGCAGCCCTTGTTCTTTAAGCTTCTCACAGTAACTCCGTGCTCCGCCTGCATTTGATTTAAATTCAACCGCTAGAAGAAGTCCACGGCCTCTGACTTCTTCAATTTTTGCATTCTTAATTTCTTTTAAGCCTGATAAAAATTTAGCTCCGACATTCATTGCATTGTCTACAAGTTTTTCGTCGGTTAAAACTTTAAGAGCGGCTCTTGCTACTGCGCATGCAAGTGGATTTCCACCAAAAGTTGAACCATGTTCTCCCGGTTTAAGCACACCGAGAACTTCGGAGTTGGAGAGAACCGCAGAGACTGGGTAGAATCCACCTGAGAGAGCCTTACCTATCAATGTTAAATCTGCCTCAATTCCTTCGTGTTCTTCGGCTAGAAATTTTCCTGTACGCCCGAGTCCTGTCTGTATTTCATCAAGAATCAGAGTGACGTTATTGGCTGTGCATATTTCGCGTACTTTCTTAAAATACCCTTCCGGCGGGATGATAACTCCGGCTTCTCCCTGTATAGGTTCCACCAAAAAGCCTACTGTGTTAGGCGTAATTGCGTTTTCGAGGGCTTTGTAGTCTCCAAAAGGAATAACCTTAAATCCGGGAGTAAAAGGGCCGAACCCCTTGCGGGCGGTAGGGTCTGTTGAGAATCCTACAATAGTGATGGTTCTGCCGTGAAAATTATCAGCACAGACAATTATTTCTGCGCGGTCTTCCGGAACGCCTTTGACGAGATAGCCCCATTTTCTGACGGCTTTGATGGCAGTTTCGACGGCTTCAGCGCCGCTATTCATAGGAAGAACTTTATGCGAACCTGTTAAGGCACACAGTTCTTCGTAGAAAGGGCCCAATTGGTCATTTCTGAAAGCGCGGGAAGTTAATGTTAGTTTTTCTGCCTGCTCAAGCATGGCTTGTTTTATTTTAGGGTGGCAGTGGCCTTGATTTACAGCAGAGTAGGCGGAGAGACAGTCCATGTATTTTTTGCCTTCAATATCCCAAACCCATACACCTTCGCCTTTTTCGATAATGACATCTAAGGGTTTATAATTATTGGCTCCGAACTTATCTTCAAGTTCAATGTATTCAGACTGTCTCATATGAATCTCCTTTTTTTTATAACTATCTTTCGAATAGTATAAGTCTGGAGTTTTGACCAGTTATTAAGAATAATTGAATGTTAATATTGTAGTTCCGGTGGATGGTATTTGTTTCTGTAGTCTGCGGGACGAAGTTTAGCGTTATGTTTTTGTCCGGTAGAATGAATTATAGGCAAGGGTTAACAATACTGCGAAACCTGCTGAAATAACGCCTAGAATAGCGTTGTAGAAAGGTGGAGCCGCTAGTGCAAGCCTTATGAGCAGGGTGACAAGTGCGAATCCAGAGTTTCTGAATACGGCATGGAATGACGGCAGAAATCTCTGGGAAATCAAAACTAGTAATATGTCGCTGAAAATAAGAATTGTATAGAAGGTGCTGAAGAAATCAAAATGGTGAACTCCAAGTACTGGAGATAGCAGATTGTATGCTCCAAGCCCTGCAAAAATAACCAGCATAAATAAAGCTACCAGCTTTTTAGATGCAACATAGCGGAACTTGAACGCAGGCCTTAAGGCTGGCAGAGGACGCTGTATCTTGTAATATATCCCAAGAAGGACAAATACGGCAAAGGCACCCGTTCCATCAGATAAAATTCGGTAAATTGGGGTTAAGTCACCAGTGAAAGTTATAGGTTCGGGGAAATTAACTAGTTCTTTGAAGGAACTTCGCATCAGAATCAGGCAGAGAATTTCGAATTGTTTGCCGACTGATTTTGCAAAGGAACAGGGCAGAACAAAAATCAGACTGATTACTTCAAGTATTAAAACCAGCGTAAAAGCAATACCGATAGCGTGGTAGTGGTTATCGGGTGTTTTTGTAGCAATGAATTCCGGCAACCATCCGCGTCTGCCAAGTTCTATCCCGATAAGCGCAGCTATAAAACAGGCTACAAGAACGCCGGCAACTGCTCGCTGTGTTTTCTCGCGTTCCCAGAAAGCGTGTAGGGGATCGAAGGCATAGGTCGCCAATTCGTAAATTGAATATGTCATAAAAATTTAATTATGATGACGGTGCAATCGTCTTCAAGCGGGAGGCCTCTCCTGTGGGCTGCAACCTGAGTATGAATTTCTTCTACTATTTCCTGCGCCGGCTTGTCACAGTTTTCGCGTATTATTTGACGAACTTGTTCTTTGCTGAACTGCTCACCCTTGGGGCTATGTGCTTCCCATATTCCATCAGTATATAAAGTTAGAATCTGGCCCGATTTCAGCTGAGTGAAATGTTCTTTGTACAGGTAGTATTCATCAACTCCTATAGCCAGACCTGTTCCTATCATTTCTTCAAACTCGTCAGTTTCAGGGGTATAAATGAGTCCAGGGTCATGTCCGGCTCTAATCCAGTTAACCGTTTTGTTTTTTGTGTCACATATAGCAGTGAACAGTGTCATAAAATGACCCGTCTGTGCGCAGTCTTCGGTTACAAGTGCGTTAACTTTGCTGACGACTTCAACCAGTGGTCGTCCCTTTCCCGTCAAAGCGCGAATATATGCTCTGGCGCTGGTCATCAGCAGTGCTGCGCTAATGCCATGTCCCGATACATCCCCTATCGCGGTTGCGAAGACGTCTTTGCCACATGTTTGACATCCGATGAAATCAAAATAGTCGCCGCCGGTTTTCTCTGAAAACACACACTTGGCACCAATTTCAGCTCCTGAGACTTCAGGTGTTGTTTGAGGCAGCAAGTTTTGCTGAGCCTCATCTGCAAGTGAGAGAGCTTGAAGTATAGATGAATGTTCTCGTAGTTGAGGAACCATGAAGTTGAAATTCTCAGCAAGTTCTCCGAGCTCATCCTTTGAGTGTAGATCAGCCCGCGCGTTCCAGTCTCCATTTCCTACTTTTATAACGGCCTCTGATATCTGCCGGATGGGAGATGAAAGGCTTTGTGACACAAAATATGCAACAATACTAAGAAATGAAATTATTGATAAAACGATGAGGGTTGTCTCTTTAATTTGACGGGTGATACTCTCGCTTACGTATTGCTCAGCTTCGTCTGCTTCAGCAGTAAAATCACTTACAGGAATTACGATTAAAAGGGCCAATGAATCATTTATCGGGCTGTACGTCCAAAGAGCAGGAATGCCCTTGTAATTCATTTGAAGAACACCAGCTCTTTGCATTGTGATATCATCTACAAGGCTTGAAAATTCCGGGTTGTTCTCGAAAACATATTCCGGTTCGGGCGGGGCTTGCCAAAAGTGCCCCATTATATTTTTGGTAGTACTTTCTTCTAAAGCACCTTCATTGCGCCCAACGATCAACAGTTTGTCCTTATGACTATCATTTTCATATCGGGTTGAAACCATCATGATATTAACATTCTGTTCAGCATTTATGATCATTGAGCTGCTAATTGTTGTTCCCACAGGAATAACTAGAGATGTAGCACCGATAAATTCATCTTTTTCATTAAACAGAGGACTTGATAGACGGTAACACAGGGATCTTGTTGCCGGATCGGGGACAGGGAGAGTCCATACGGTTTTAAGCTCTTTTTTGACCTCTTTATACCATAGACTGATACGCGGGTCATACATCGGCGGAAATGAGTTGTGCGCCGGATAGGTGGCTTGCAGCCCATTTTCAAGGGTGACTTCCTGCCACAGGGCGAGAGTATTAAGCGTTGAACTGCATGCTTGAAACATATGTAAGAGAGGAGAAATCCTACGGACGAAGGGCATAGCTTCACTTTCCGACAGTCCCGGAGACAGCCAATAGGACATATGATCAGGCGAGATGGGGAGGTCAATAAGATCTCCCTTTTCAGGGGGCTTTTCCGAATGTTTCATTTGACGGTGCATGCCGCGGCCCATCATCGCTGTTTTTTTGTAGTTTGGGTCTATGACAAGCGTTGGTTCATTCAGCACTTTTTTAGGGGACGTGATGAATGGTGGACGCATAAGCGAAGGGCTTTTTTGGGCTGTGAGAAGATTTTCGGCCTCTGACCGCACACTTTTTAGGGTCGTTCTATATAATCGGTCTTCAAGATTAATGATTGCGGCAGTTCCTTCGGCCATGTGGGCAAGGCTGTCTGTTGCCCTCTCTAGTAGAGTTACTCTCGTTTGGATTTGAAGGTCTGAGCCGAGGTCTGTTAGCGAGTTTAGACCATAAAATCGGATTATAATTAGGGGTAACAAAGAGAACGTTAGGAGTATGAGGAGTATTTTCCAGCGGATTTTCATATGTTCATTAAACCTCAGCCTCGTTAAATATTCAATGAAGAAAAAGCAAAAAAAATAAAAAAAGGAAAGAAAATTAGCGGAAAAGAGTTGTAAGTATAACGACTACACCGAGTGATGGAAGTAAATTAGATAAATTTATTTTCTTAACATCCAATAAAACCAAGCTGATGCCTATAATGAGAACTCCGCCTGTGGCGGTGAGCTGTTCAATCAAGAGCGGAGAAAACCATTCTTGGAAAGAGTTTGCAAAAATGGTCAATGCGCCTTGGTAAAGAAGCACGGGGATGAATGAAAACAGAACACCCATACCGTAAGTGGACGCGAGTGCAATTGAGGCAAAGCCGTCAAGGATAGATTTAGTATAGATGATAGTGGGATCACCTTTAATGCCTTCCTCAAAAGATCCGATTATAGCCATTGCGCCGATACAGAAAATGAGAGATGCAGTAATAAACCCATCAATGAAGCCTGTCTCTTTAGATCCGACCATTCTTTTGAGTCGGCCCGCCAGCCGCTCGAATAGTGTATCAAGTCTTAGTAATTCACCGATTATCCCGCCGATGAGTATGCTGAATATGAGTATGAGAATGTCTTGAACTTTCAGGGCCATCTGCATACCTATAACAATAGTGCTAAGGCCTAGCCCTTGAAATACAATCTGTCTGATGCGCTCGGGGAATCTACTGTGCAGCATAACACCAATCAGTGAGCCGCCGATAATAGATGCAGCGTTAACAAGGGAACCGGTGGGGATCATGAAATACTCACGTAGATATATAGTTAATGTAGGCAGAAATGGTTAGCATTTAGCATTCCGGTTTACAAGAGGGAGTATTTGTAAAATAGTAATATTGCTGAGTTTAGGTGGGTCAAGTTGACCGGGATATGGATATGAGCAAAATAAAGTAGTTAAAAGGTAACACCTTGCATTAAATAGTCTTGACAGTTGTTGGCTCATCTAATAGTAAAAGTTTCTCGATGTGCCGGGATGGCGGAATTGGTAGACGCAGCGGACTCAAAATCCGCCGGTAGTGATACCATGAGAGTTCAATTCTCTCTCCCGGTACCAGATAAATCAAGGGTTTATAGCTTTACAGCTGTAAACCCTTTTTTATTTAGGTGTTTGTTATCCCACTTGTATCCCACTTTAGAATATTTCATTTAGCGGGAAAACTCCTTTGTTTGTTGACTCCAAAGAATTAAAGTCTTTTTTATATCTCCTGATTCCATGTATTGCTTACTGGTTGTTTCTTGTTTATGTGTATTTCTTAACAGGTGAGGCAGTAAAAAAGGTTTAAATAATGAGTTTAGCTTTATTGGATTTACTGAAGTAGGCTGAAGAGGATTATGAATGGTATCCAACTATTAGAAAAATTCTTCAAGTAGTAGCTGAGACAATTAGCATAGATGGACGAGGTCGTGCTTTAGATAACGTTTTCATTGAACGGTTTTGATGGACAGTAAAATATGAGGAAGTTTACCTTAAGGAACTCGCTAACGGTTCAGAACTATACATGAACCTTGAAATAACAAGTATATTCTTGTACGGATGAATATATAATGTTTGAATTGGACCAGAATAGTATGGGAGGATGATTGTGAGTCAAGACCCATTTTTTAGGCTTCATGGGGAATGTGATAAGATTAAGAGCCCGGGAGAGTTTTCTACTGTATTGCGCAATGGGAAAGGTTTTCACAACGGGATATATTGGCCAGCTTTGTGGGAATACGTGAAAGGTGAAACTCCACCGCTAAAAGAATTACATTTTGAAAATTGTAGCTTAAGCAAAACAACTCTCAAAGGGCTAGAATTCGTATCTTGTAAATTTATCGATTGTCGCTTTATCGATACCAAATTTGAAAATTGTGAATTCCATGGCTGTGAATTCCATGGTTGTAATTTCTATAGAGCAACAATGGATAATTGCTATCTTGACCCAAAGGCAATTAAAGGCATTAGCAAGGTGATGCACCCCAATATAGCCTTAAGAGTTTTTGCAGATCTTAAAAAAAACGCAAAACAAGTTGAGAATCCAAACTTCCAATCTGATGCAGAGTTTTATTACAAGGTGTACAATAGGTATCAAAAAAGGTTTGGATTAACAATTAAGGGCAACCAGAAGAGGTTGTCATTCAAATGGATTTATAAACTTTTCCGTTTTGTTTTTACATTTCTTGTAGATTTCCTATGGATGCTTATTTCTGGATATGGAATGCGTTCACGATATGTATTCTTCTCAGGCTTATCGCTCGTGTGCATTCTTACATTTATAAATTACCGCTTTGGAGCATTGATTGAAGGAAGTTCAAATGGGGGAGATATCGTCTCAAAGGGAGTTGACTCTTTATATTTTTCTGTGATGACGATCACCACTCTGGGCTATGGCGCCATCGCTCCAACTAACCCTGAAGGCAAGTTGCTAATTGTTTCTCAAGCCTTAGTGGGTGTTATTTGGCTCACCGCTTGTGCAAGCGTTATTGTAAAAAAAATTGTGAGATCGTCATGAGTACTACATCAAAAATGTTATTTGGATCTGTCGCAAGAGGGGACTACTCTGAGCACAGCGATATTGATTATCTAATTGTGTCAGATATGCCAGGTGCAACGATTGAACGTACTTCCCCAAAGGACTCTGTTTCCAAATACACATGGGCAGAATTTGACGAATTAGTTGAAAAAAAGATGCTTTTTATTCAACACCTCAAACAGGAAGGCGTAATTCTTTCAGATGAAGACAACAGGCTCTCAAATATTTTTAGTAAGTTCTCACCTAAAAAGAGCTACCGAAAAGATTATAACGAGACAAAGGCGCTGCTTGAGCTGCTAGCAGTTATACCGGAAGAAAAACACTCAGTATTATGGTATGCAGATGTTCTTTTTGTTGCATTTAGAAATCTTACGATAACGCACTTGGCTGAGAGAGGGGAGTACGTTTTCTCTCCACAACTTTTATCAACAACCCTTGGCAACCATATCTGGAACAACATGGAAGTCATTAGAAGAGCCAAGCACGCTTACAGGGAAAAAACTGAATCATTTTATTTAAATAGCAATTTCATTCAGAGCACAGCATGTTTAGTCACAAATGCCTTAGGTATTGATTTTTCTCCCGTTAAAACAGGAGATGAACAATTCACTGAGAATTTGCTCAGTCTATCTGCAACTGGAAACCCATGGTATCTAAGAGTCCGCGCAGCTGAGGGGCTATTGAATCATAACCATAAAGGGCGTATCCCTCCGGCCATTTGGGATAGGCATAAAGATATAATAACGAATCAATTTAGCTACAGAGATTTTATATCTCAACTTGAATTGGACAGTGCCATTTACAACATTATCGAAGATGCATTTATGGCAAAGCTAGCTGTTAAATAATAAGGTGATCATAAATACATTGACCAACCAAGTAGTTGACTCTCAATATTGCGATACTTTGTACAAAAAAACTATTCTTCGAAAGAGAGCCTCATAACGACTAAAGAGAGTTGATTTTGAAGAAAGATATTTGGTTAAATTTAAGTCCACGGGTTATTAAAAGGATCGAGGAAGGTAAGCCTAATCAGGCCGGTTACCTTGCAGGCCTTGTGAAAGCACAAGAGAAGTTAGGTTTTCCTGATAATTTGCCTTTAATGGATCGGGAAGAAGTAGGCCGCAAAGTCTTAAAAGTCGCACCTGAGATTAAAGAGATTCTTGTTAAGGATTCAGATGGATCAGTTGATAATAAACTCGCTTCGCAGAGGGTCGAATATTTAGTTATTAAAGATCATGGCATGGAGTTTTTTCCTGTAAGCCGTGGGGCAGGCGCAGAACTTACCTTGAAAGAGCTGCGCGCCCGAACCGGATACAGTCTCCGGAAACTTGCCGAGCTTTTAGAAGTAGCTCCATCGACAATATCAAAGTGGGAAAGTGGCAAGGTCAGTTTCACATGTGAAGCTGCTCAACACGTTTGCGCCGTCTTAGGTTTGAATCCGGAAATACTTGCTTATAGCAAACGTGAGTCCGTGTTTGCTGGAGCGAAGGTTAAACAGTTTATGGATCAGAGAGAGCTGCGCATTGTAGACCTTATAGAGCAGTCAGGCCTGCAAAGGACACTCGTTGATAAAATACTAAGAAATGAACAGGCTCTGACTGAAAGTTCTGCTGAAAAAATTGCACCGGTGTTAGGGTGTGCAACCGCTGATTTGTTTGAAAAATAGTTTTACTCCATAGAAGAAATTTGAATCAATAATCCTAGTTATAGTTATTATTTACCGTCTTTTTGCTTGTATTTTGTTTCTATTGTATGTATATTCTATTCAACAAACACGGAGGTAGTTGTGAATACAATAACTGAAATTATTTATGATAATATTGATTTTAATACTTTCCCTTTCGACGCGTGGGAAGGAAAAGCAAGAGTGGCCATAGAAGGAAGTAAAGACTTGCATGTTTCGTTTGAAAATCTTGGCTATGAATACAGTCTTGAATTTGATGAGAACACTCCCTCAATAGCAGATCCATTTGGAGCGATATTTCAAACTCTTTCAGATAGCGCTGAATGGGTGGATATAGCAAAGCAAGTTTGTTCAGATTTTAGTCTATGCGAAGTTGAGGGATAGTTATAGAATTGACTCAAGCAAGCACTTTTAAATTAGAAGGAGAAGAACGTGAAGTCTCTCTTGCTTTCTACATATTATGATTTTTTAAAAGAAAATGATCCATTTGTGACTAAGTATGCTGAGCAGGATGCACAGAATTTAGCAGAGAAGGAGGACTCACCGACTGTCATAGACAATATTGACGACTATCCAAATAGTTTTAACGATTGCTTGACCGAAATGGATACCAAAGTTCTTATTAAGGTTGTGAAAGATACTGGAGTAAGTTTTGAACATGCTTTAGAAGTTGCTCCTCAAATTCTTCCTGAGTTGCGATCTGCCCCTCAAGGCCTGTATCAGAAAATGAATCTTGATTACCATGCGGTTCTCAATTTTGCCCTGTCTGGAAAGAAAACATTCCACTTTAGCAATAATCTTTCTGATCACTTGGCAAACACCGAGGTTAACATCAAAAGCTCGTTTTTTCAGCTACCGTTTGCCAGCTGTCTTTTTTCCTTTACTTCTCCGGCTGTGGTTAAGGCTATGTATAAAATTCATGGGGAAGATGTTGCTGATATAGACTTCACAGCTCCAATTTCTGTTTTTCTTACAATTCTTCCAGTAGAAGAAAGTTTGTCTGGCCGCAGATTGATGCTTTGCGCTTATCATTCTCGGTATCCCGACAATCTGTATTTCCACATAAAGCGAGAATTGTATTTAGGAGATGATTGGACTCTTGAGCAATCCCTGCATACAGATTGGAATAATTTGGTTCCACCGGAAGCCAATGAGCTTTCTACAGAAGATGATTCCCGGTTTTATACAGATGGGCTCCATTTTTTCCGTATCATAATGAATGCGGCTCTCTATATTACTTCTGACCATGCTGAGCTGGCCTTCAGAGAAAATCCCAGAAAAGAATTTGAGGATAGTATTCAGCGGACCACCCGTTCTAAGCGGACAAAACTTCAAAAAAGGGCTATGCGCCACACAGCTCTCGATTATGAAGAAGTTGGGGCTTCTGTGGAGGCTATTGTTATAGACAAAAGAGACCTCTATGAAGCAGAAGGCTCACGAGTAGAGGGAAGCAAGGCACAAGTCAGGTTTATGGTCAGAGGTCATTGGAGGAACCAGCCGTGCGGTGCTGGCGGACAAGAAAGAAAATTAATTTGGGTCAAGCCTCATTTTAAAGGTCCGGATTTGGCTGAAGCTATAAATAAATCATATGTTGTTAAAGGAAATTCGTAATGTCTTGCAAAGCAAATGAAGCCGAATCTCAAACAACACTGAAAATAAGCCCAATCCACACAGGAGCTAGTCCTGTATTTAGTATGTCTAGGGAAGAAGTGTGCGAGTGGCTTTTTAAACCATGCGCGGAGCATCTAAAGAATCAAAGCCCAATAAGAATTTTTAATGGTCATTTACCATTTTCAAAGTCAAGCGTAACCAAACTCCACGCAGAGTCAACGGTCGGTATCCCCTCAGAAAAGGATGATTCAAGTTTCTTTGAGAGTGAAGAGGAGGTCTTTTTCGGTGGACTTCAATATGTCCTCTACGCCGGAGGTGGAGGTGTTCCAGATATTGCAACCGGGTTCAGAGATTTTGACATTCATCTTAGCTATATAAAAGAAGATAAAGAGATTGTACTTCATTGCAATCTCAACAGGATTTTTGTCTCACAGAGATTTAGAAAACAATGGTTTGGGGCTGCCTTGGTCCTTGCGACTGCGCAGCTCGTCATAGACCATTGGAAGGATGCAATTATTCAATGTGAGAGCATGGCCTGTAACAGCTTTGAAATACAATCAATCATGCTCTCCCTGTACGCCGATTTTGATTCAGAAGAAGGTGAAAAAATGTTTACCTTGTTAATGGAATTCCTGAACGAATTCAGGGATTACTATTTGGAGCAGGGGGCTTGTAAAATTCAAGTCAAAGAGATTTATTCAGATGTTGGTTTTTAAAAGAGGAGTAAATGTAATCATCCCATTTTCAACTGCTCTCATGCTGCTGCCGAAGTTAAAGCGCTGCCCCTTGGCCTTTTCAGAGGAATCCTTCTTTTTCTTCCTATAAGCTGCTTGAGTAATTCTACGGTTTCTCAGTCTTTTCCATTTTTTGATTTTGGCTTTAGGACCAGAAGCCTTGGTCACTTCCAACAGCACTCACTGAGATACTTCGTTGCATTTACCTGGCTTCATCACGGATTCCATCCGGTCTTTTATTGATGGATAAGATCTTACTGACTCGTAGGTCGGGCTTACCTATCATCGAGCAGTCCCTCTCCTGATCATAACCACTTTCTTCTTCTTTGAGTTTGGCTAACCCTTGATAAAATAATCCTACAAAAGAACAGTCGTAAACTCAGGAGGGAAAATAGGTGCTAATGATATTGGGGGGGTATTATGATCAGTAATAAAGTCTACTTGATAGTAAAAATTTGGTTTATAATTAAAGTTTACTTCTAGAGAGTCTCCATGTTTTTCATAGGACACTACAGCCCTCTGAAAGCAATAAAAATTACTAACATCCATACTCCCATCATCTGACTTTAACATCTGTTTTGACTCTTCCGATGAAACTGTACCTATTGGTATTTGAAGTTTAAAATACGAAAATTCTTTGTTCATAATTTTATCCAGCAAACTGTTTTCTGCTTGAATATTAAAAACAGGCTTACACTCAAGGCTCAAAAAGGAACTAGAAGTCGACTGGACCGGAATTGCTCGTGTAAGTAAAACACAAGATAGCCCTTTGTAGTGACTTTTAAAATTTTCTCGAATCCATTTTTCGGTTTTTTGCATAGAGATATACTCTGGTAGAGAGACCATAAGCATTTTTAAGAAATTACCACTACTCTTCTCCTTTGTATGTTTCATCAAATTTTTGTAAGCTTTACCAAAAAGATTTTCGAACCTTTTCTGCTCCGTTTTCTTTTGAGGAATCAACATGTTAAATTGGTAACTAATTCTCCTTTGAGATAAGTCACTTTCACCTATATGGTTTAGAGTGAAAGTAAAAGATTCGGTTTTAACCTCTCTCTTTTTCGTTTGAAGCATATCCTCTACAACTGACATGCACCTATTTGGGGTGGGAATATTCCCTTCTTTCGCACCTAAAATAAGAAGCCTCAATCCTGTTATTCTTTTTTTCTTCATTAATATAATGAATTCTTTTTCAATTTCTTTCGCCTTAGAATCCACCTTACGCGGAACTTCAGAAGGAAGTAGCTTTTTACATGAAATTAGAAATGATAGTTTTTTTTCATTAATAACAATATCATATCCTGGTTGACTCTCTGGGGGCATTTGCACATCGTGAAATTCCATAAAATAAGAAGCTGCTATAGCTTCATAACTCACTCCTACTTGATCTGAAGCTTTAGTCTTTTTTACTCGCTCAGCATACCCTTTAACCCATTCTTCTGCGCCAGAATTAAGAAGAAGCTTCAGAGCATTGCCTAAAGTAAATAGTTCAATTGTTGCAAGGTAGTCTCTTCGATTCCAAAGCTTTTTGATGGTGTGTTGACCATTACTCTTCTTTGCTAACCACTTAGAGCTGAAAATATCTTCAACAATTTGTAAATTCTCAACAACCAGATCTTCAGAAATTCCATTGGGAATTTGTCGTCTTATTGTCACCAAAATCTCCTTAGCCTTCAACAATTACCCCTAAAGCAAATTTCATAAACGATTATAATACTTCCAGTGGTAATCAGTCCATTTTTAATGGCTTTTAAAAGTAGAGGCTATGCAGCCTTTTTCAAATTTTGCATCGGGGTGATACCGCCAATCCCTGACATAATTCTGAACTTCATTGATACTCTCAAAAAGATACTGGTTCAGCAAGTCGTAGCGAATTGTTCGATTAAATCTTTTAAAGCTAGACACTAAGTCTGAGATCGAAGTGATGGCAGCTAATGTCTTGAGTAAACTCGAAATTAGGAACAGCTGATCAATCAGCAGAATACCTTTTACGCATTGAGCAGAGACTGTAGGCTAGGTGCTTCATCGTATATAAGCCTTCTCAATTTAAATGGTTATGCTCTTTTAGCAACACTATCTTTGCCCGTTGCTACTGTATCCTTAGCAATTAATGCGCAGAGGGGCGGGATGTGTTGCCCTGCATAGAGTTCAACGCATCGTTAAGAAATGAAGCTAGGCTGATTCCAATGAATTTTGGAATTGATCAAGGCGCACCTGTTTCCGGTGAGTCTTTTCGGGCAGTATGTAAATTTTCAAGCATGAACCCTTGATGGACGATCCCTCAAAAAAATACTGCCGAGCAGGATGCCTAATTATATAAATTGCTAACAATCAACTTGGCAGCAAGTCACACTGTAGAGAAACTATTATTTAGATGGGATATTTGGATGTATATTTTTCTCATATATTTCTAGCGGATATTTGCCAGAAAGCTGCAAACATTTCATTGTTTCAAGGGGACCATCTGCTGCTGTAAACGAACAAGGTATATAACGTAGTTTAGTATCCCCATAATTAAATGATTTTGGAGTTTCTTTACTTGAAAAATAATCAAATCCTATTGTTGAGAAAAAGGATCTCTCTGTAGCCAATTTAGATTGTAGCCATTCTGTTGTTGAAGGGCTGCAGATATCATTGATAGTTGCCTTAAATTCATTAACCTCTTCCTGTGCAACTATTTCAGGAAGATATTCGGCTTGTTTTTGAGTATATGGTTGGTACTTAATCGTTAAGTCAATGATATTAAATGGAGGACAATGTAGCCATACATGCCCAGGAGATATTCTACTTTCTACATGCTGAGGTGAATCATATTGCCATAAAAACTTTTCCGTTATTTGTGAGGAAGAAGGATATACAGCATTAAATGATCCTTCTACCATGACATTCCATATACCAAGTTTTTCTAAAATTTTAGAAAGCGCCAGAGACATATTGACACAAGCACCTTGGCTCCCATCTTTAACAAGTTCGTCATGCATTGGCTGCAATACATGCGGGATAGTTTCTCTCACATATTTTAAATAATCATCATCATATTTTTTATTCCTAATCCAGAACCCATAGTTGCGTAAAAAATCAGGATCTTTCTGTTCTGCCTTTAAAAAGTTTTTTTCATCGTAAAAGCCAACAGAGCTAAAATCTATTCCTTTTCCTCTAAAAAGCTCGATCAATTCTGTGCGCATAGATACCTCGATAATGTTGTCATAATTTTATATACACATATACCAAACGCGCTCAACAATCCCGATTGGCGTGTAATATTTAATAAACTTAAATTCCGAGAATGAATAACGATTAATTTAAAATTATACACTATAGGAACGCCCTTGAGAAGAATTATCCTGAATTGTCAGCCAAGGTTAATAATATGCACCGGAGCATTTTTCGTGACCTCTACTTAGAAGCCCTGCCATCTTCTTACCATCTAATGAACACTTTCTTATCAGACTTTATTTTCACTTTACACATGTGCTAACTTTAGATCTGGGCAATAAGTATTTCAACTAATCGCTGTCGAGTGACTCTAGATTTTTCAATATATCTTTAGGCGTTCCATTCTCAAGTATTTTTTTAATTGAGGATGCTGCCTTTAATTCTTCTTGGTCAAATGTTTCAGAGATGGCAATTGTTCTTTCAATTCCTAACTCCTGTACGATTCTAGAATACTCATGCTTTTTATCCTGCATTGCTTTAAGCATGTCTATGGATTTCATAAGTTTTTTGGCATGTTCTTCTACAGATTTTGAATATGTACCTGTTTTCCCAGAGTATACTGCATGATCATACAACTCTTCGCTAAAATTTAGATTCCCTATTGAGTCAAAATAGAATCCTCTGACAATATGTGCACGAGGATTCGTTTTAGCCTGTTCAGTAAGAGACTTAATTATTTCATTTTTGAGATCTTGATCGGCTGCATCGTTGTAGATTCTAACTACTAAGTCGGATGGCAATTCAATTCCCGTATTTCCGATATGCATATAGTTCTCCTTGATTTTTTGATCTTTCATGCTGGAGCTTAATCCTAATTCGTGAGATAGCGCATATTCTTAGAACTGGGAACAAATACAAAGTGCTTTTTTGTCACCAAATTTGAAATTTAAAAGTTATTCTAGGTTACTTTAGGTTATTTAAAGTTACTAACCGTTACTCTATGTTATTATAGAGTATTTTTTTTAGGACCTTCCGATGTAACGCAAAATCACATATAATATCACGGAGTCGGAAGGCAGGACAGGTAAGGTAGGCCCACTTTTCCAAAGTGGACCTACCTTACGCCCTGCCCAGCCTAGGGCTGGGATCGCTTATTCGCCTGCGGCTCAACGCAAGAAAAAATACAGTCCAAGAAGGAATTGAACGCAGTGCCGAGCAAAAAGAAAGTCATCAAAGCTTATGTCTCTGATAAAGAATACAAGAAGATTTGTGGCACTGCCAAACAGTGCAACCTGTCACTGTCTGCTTTCGCAAAAGCTGTAACTCTCGGTCACGAAATCAAAAGTCGTGAGGATCAGCAGGCACGTCGAGAGTTGCTAAAAATGAGTGCGAATCTGGGCCGTTTGGGTGGTTTGCTCAAAATGTGGATTCTTGATGATGACGAACATCGACCTGATGTTGAGAAGTTGCTTGTAGACTTACGGAAGCAGCAGAAAACAATGTATGAGAAAGTCAGAGAATTATGATTAGTCGTTTGATCACCTGTAAGCCACAGAACTCAAGCTATCGTCGTTTGGCCGATTATATTGCCGATGCCAAGAATAAAGGAGAGAAGACTCTTGATTCTTGGCACGAGGGCTGCTGGGCTGTTGATCATTATGATTTAGCCATACAGGAAGTACTAGATACTCAGGATCTAAACACACGCAGTAAGAAAGAAAAGACATACCATCTTATAGTGTCCTTCAGACCTGAAGACGAGGCTGTGCTGAAGCCAGAAGATTTTCGGGAAATTGAGAAAGAATTTGCCACGGTTCTTGGATTTGAGGAGCACCAGCGGCATTGTGGAGTTCATAAGAACACCAACAACCTTCATATGCATATTGCTTACAACATGATTCATCCGGAGAAACTTACTAGGCATGAGCCGTACCGAGACTATCATAAGCGAGATGTCTTGCATCGAGTGTTGGAAAATAAGTATGGTCTTCAGCGGGACAATGGCCTTCAGGGTGATGGTCCGAAAAGGGCAAACGAAAAGGCCGTAACTTATGAGGCTCATTCCGGACAGCAGTCTTTTGACTCCTATGTAAAAGAGCGTGAGAATAATATTTCAGAAGCTCTATCAAAAGCTCAAAACTGGCAGGACTTACATATCGCGCTTGCCAAATCAGGTTTGGAAATACGCAAGCGTGGCAATGGTTGCATTATCAAAGATAGTCATTCCAAAACGGCAATAAAAGCTAGTAGCCTGGGGCGTAATTATTCCAAGGGAAAATTGGAAAAGCAACTTGGTCCTTTTGAAGAAGTAGGCCCTTCTATTCAGGCTGTAACCGAGCAGGAACGGTATGAAGCGGTCCCAATTCATAGAGGGCCTGAAAGGGCTGTCTTGTATGCAGAGTACAAAAAAGGAATTGATGAACGTAAGCTGCGTTACGAAGCCCTGAAGGTCGAAGAAAAAGAATTGGATAATCTAGGAATTACTCTAGGAATATCACCAATAAAAGCGCGTACTATTAAAGAAAGGATTCTCCAAGATCGTAGGGATATCCGAGCAGAAATACCTTTTAGCAACTGGAATGATTTCCTGAAGCTGAAAGTTCAGGATGGTAACAAAACAGCACTAGCTGTTTTACAAACTCGCCAGCCAAAGGCGACAGAAGAACAAAGTGTAATCAGTGTTGCTTTTGCAACTCCAGAAAGACTTATTGAGCAGATTGATGATGTTGATGTTTTAGAGAAGGCCCACACTGTCGCTGTCGCAGCCGCTTTGAATGAGATTAAATCCGGGGATCTCCTGCGTAACCAGTACCGGGAAGGAGGCCGTCTGCATGAGGAAAAACCAACAGAAATTTTGTCAGCTGTGACCGTTGAATGGGGGGGAGAAGATAAGCCTTCTTTGGAATCTGTTTGTCAGATTGCCGGCATTGGTTTTGAAAATAATGGTTTTAAACGGCTGCATAGTTCTAATTTGCTTCAGACTGTTTACAAAAAAACTCTACGTCAGACACTTGAGTCTGAAGGCTATTCCACGAAGTTCTCTAAAAAGGGTGCAAGGGGTGTAAATAGGAAAGAACCCGTTTCTGGTGATAATATGAACTCCCTTGAATTAGAGCGTCATCTGAGAGCCGCTTTTCAGGAAACAACAGAGCGGCGCGGTAATTTCCTTATAGAGCATTTAAAAAAAGATATTGTAGAGTACTTTGATAAAATTAATTACCCGTTGGAGATGGAAGATATTCAGCTTTTTTTGCATAGCAAAGCTATCAGTAAAAAAATGGTTGCTCTTCCTGGGCAAAGTGATGGGGCAAAAACTAAGTATACAATTAAGACATTGCTACAAGCGGAAACTGATAACCGAGCCTGGCTAAAACTTGGAAGCAATAGATTTGAAGATCATGTTGATCCAGAAATTGGGCAAAAGATGACTTCGGTCGCTAAAAATATTTTTGACTTTAAATTTGAAGGTGAGCAATTGGAAGCCGCGTTAGGCGTTCTGAGTTCTCCGGATTTCATTACTTGTATTCAGGGTGACCCTGGGACAGGTAAAACTACGCTTTTGCAAGCTGTCATTGAGACTCATGGTCGGGATCGTGTCCTTGGGCTGTCAAAAGCTGGTTCGGCAGCCAAGAAGCTTGGAGATGAAACTGGTATTACTGCCCAGACTATTGATCGGTTTTGCATTGATTATGAGCGGCGCATCATGGCCTTGGAGTCTGGCGATGATAAGGAGCTGGAAGCTACAGCGTATGTGAAGAGTCTTTTCGAGCAGAAGCCGGCCCTGATTATTGTTGACGAGGCTTCGATGATGGGCAGCATGGACGCCGTGCGCCTTTGCAACATAGCAGCTAAAGAAGGGGCAAGAATTGTTGCTGTCGGCGATACTAAACAGCTCCCTGGTGTTGGGGCAGGAAAGCCTTTTGAAGAGTGGCAAAAAGATGGAGCAAAAACTTTCAGGTTGAAGCAGATCCGAAGACAGAAAGGAACGCTACAGCGGCAGGCTGTAGAAGCTGCATCTCATGACGATGCGAAGAGTGCCGTTCAGTTATTGGTCTCCGGCAATATTATAAAAGAGGTTGAGGGAACTGAAGAGCGTATAGAAGCTGTTGTTCAAGATTTTTTCCAGCATTTTGAAGCAGAGGAAGGCATGCCCTTGCTGATTACTTCGTTGAACTCAGACAGGGAGGCCTTCAATAAAGAAATCAGAGCATCCCTTGTTGATAAGGGAATTGTGGCAAAGGAAAACTTCCGTCAAGAAATAGAGCTACCTTCCGGGGAAACAGCAGAACGGGATTTTGCCGCAGGAGACAGCATAATTTTTCTAAAGAAGGGTGGCGCGCACATTCAGTGCAATGAAGACGATCCGATTCTGAATGGAACGCGAGGCAAGATTCTTTCAGTCGAAAATAGTACTTACCTTGTAGAGACTGAAAGTGGCCAGCAGGTTAACTTCACTGGTGATGACTTTAATCACTTTGATCATGCCTATTGCATTTCAACATATAAGAGTCAGGGCCTCAGTTCTGATTCCCATGTTATTTATCATGCCCCGGCATATTCTCTGCTGCTTTCCAAAAATGAGTTTTTGGTGGGGATCTCGCGTAATAAGAATAATGTTTCAGTTTACACTGATAATTTTGGAGAGTTTTTGGCCAAGGTTCAAAGTGCAGCTGTCAAAAAGAGTGCGCTGGATCTTTTTGAAAAAGGGAATGAACGAGCCTCTAGTTCTCTGTGGCTCCGTACTGCCGCTGAGGCCATAGAAAAAAGGTTAAAGGGTGCCGATACTCTAAGAGAGGAACGTTCGTTCCTTATTGAGCAGGCCGGCAAGTGGAGTGATGTCTCAGAAGAAGATCGGAACAGGATCAACGAGGCGTACACAAAGATGAAAGAAGACTTCCACCAGCGTATGTCCATAGCTGATGAGGTTCGAACAGATAATACCTCTGAACTTGAGAAAACTGCAATCCAGAAGTACAAGAGCTTGGTGCAAGGTGTTAAGGATATTGAAAAATCCAAATCATCCTTTGCTGATAAAATGAGTTCGCAAAACAAGCTGGTTAATAGTTTCATGAAGGAGTTCATGGCTGACTTTGCGCCTCAGGGGAAAGTCGCTTCATGGAAACCAGAAAAGAAAACATCATTTACGCCAGGGGCAATCATCAATGCAGATGAAGTTGCCTTGAATAAAGAATACAAAGAAGTCGTTGCCCAGAGAAAAGCAGCTTTAGAAAATTTGAAAGAAGAAAGGGCTATCTCTTATCAGCAGGTCAAAGGAGCGTGGCAGGGTAAGCGCCGGGAGTGGATACACGACCGCTCGTTGCTCAGGAAAGATAAGCACCAGCTTTTGTCGCTGGCCAAGATGAAGCAGTTGCAAGCTGAAGAGGGCATGCGGAAGGAATTTGATTCCAAAAGAGGCAAGATTTGGAGTGAGTCTGGTTTCAGGACATGGAACGACTATTTGTACATGAAAGCGCAGAATGGGGATGCTTGTGCCATGGAAGTTTGGGCCAAACAGTATAACCCAACTCTCTCAGATGAATATACTCCCTTGGTTAAAGATGATCTTTTCAAGGGATTGGAAACCAATGTTGATAATAGAGGGAATATTCTTCATTCTCTCGAAAATGGCAGCATGATCAAAGACAACGGTGACAAAATATTCTTCTCTCAAAATGATGCAACTGCGCGCAAGGCTGCATCTAAACTGGCCCAGCGCAAGTTTGGTGATTTCATGGAGATGAGCGGAAATAGTATTACCAAAGTGACTGATAAGATGAAGAGAATGAAAATTACTATTGCGAAGGGTAAGGGGCAGGCTGTAAGTAGGTAGAAGTTTGTAATCGTTTCCGACTCTAGCTGTTAGCTTGAACTTACTGAGTTGATTCTGTAGAGGTAGTCTTAAATATTTAAATTTATGTTTTGGCTTTATGCCGTATAGGATAATAAAATGAGCTTAGAAATTGTTCGCGGTAATAATAGAAATCCAATTGCTATTACAGCTTTGATTAATTGCTTGAAAAGTGACAACATTTCAGGGACTTTATATGTTGGATATCCTATCATTGCTACAGCTGAGGATAGTCATACCATAGAGGCTATGCTGGTTTCACCCCAGAATGGCTTAATTGCTTTTCATTTTCCAGACACTCAAGTTTCTGAGACTGTTTATGACCAGCAAGATAGTATTGTTTATGTTTTGGAGTCTAATCTATCCAAGCACGAAAGTTTGCGAGTGCGGAGAAGGTTAGCCGTCGAAGCCAATGTGATAGCTTTTTTCTCTAAAGATGTTGGAATTAAAAGTGAAGACGATTATAATATTGCTCATCCTGATGTATTTAAGGAAACGATTGCTCGTTGTATCCCTATTCAAGATGGTTATTATAAAAAAGTTTGCTCTGCAATACAGAGAGTAACAACTATTAAACCTGCTAAAAAGCGTGTTAATGTTAAGAATGCTAATTCAAAGGGAGCAATCTTAAAGAGACTTGAGCGCGAGATCGCGAACCTTGATCAGTGGCAGAAGAGTGCCGCGATAGAAGTCCCGGAAGGACCCCAGAGAGTTAGAGGTTTGGCCGGATCAGGTAAAACAATAGTTTTAGCTTTAAAAGCAGCATATTTGCATGCGCAGCATCCTGATTGGGACATTGTTGTTACTTTTAATACAAGGTCATTAATCCAGCAGTTTACAGATTTAATTGAACGCTTTTCGATTGAGCATTCAGGTGACAAGCCAGACTGGGATAAAATAAAGATAATGCCTGCTTGGGGGAACTTTTCTAGTGGAGGGGTTTACTCTGCGATTGCTACTTTATATGATTTAACTCCTGTAAACTTTGCAACAGCGAAACAGAAGTATGGGTATTCTAATGCCTTTTCAGGTGTATGTAACGAGCTTCTTCAGTATGTGAAATCTTCCCCATCAAAAGAAGTATATGATGCAATTCTCATTGATGAAGCTCAAGATCTTCCTTCTGCATTTTTTCAAATCATCTATTACTGCACTAAGGACCCAAAAAGAATTATATGGGCCTACGATGAGTTACAGAATTTGAATGATTCTGCAATGCTTCCGCTCGATGAACTGTTTGGAACATCTCAATCAGGGCAGCAAAATATTGAGGTTCATAATGCTGAAGACGAAGCTAGGCAAGATATTACTCTACCTGTTTGTTATCGCAATTCTCCTTGGACACTAACTTTAGCACATGCTTTGGGGATGGGGGTTTATCGTTCTGAGGGGCTAGTGCAGCTTTTTGATGAACTTAATCTTTTTGAAGATATTGGATATAAAGTCCACTCAGGAGCTCTTTCGTTTGAAAGTGATGTGTCCTTAGAGAGAAAAGTTTCAAGTTATCCGGGTTATATTACAGATCTTTTTGACCCTCGTGATATAATGCAGAGCAAGATTTTTGAATCTAAAATTGAACAGTACGAATGGGTAGCAAGTCAAATTAATAAGAATTTGAAAGAAGACGAGCTTGACCCTGATGATATTTTAGTGATTTTTGCAAATGCAGTTACTGCTAAAAATGAATACGGGATATTTTATAATTCTATGCTTAGATATGGAATAGATACACATCTTGCAGGAGTATCAAGCAGTAGAGATGTTTTTTCATATTCAGGCTCTGTTACAGCTTCAGGGATATATAGGGCAAAGGGCAACGAAGCGCCGATGGTTTATCTCGTTAATGGAGAGTGGTGTTCTCTTGGGTATGAAATGATTAAACGGAGAAATACTCTTTTTACAGCAATCACTAGATCAAGTGCTTGGGTTAATATTTGTGGTGTTGGCCCAGGGATGCAAGAAATACAAGATGAAATAAATGCTGTTGTTGAGAATAACTATAGGCTTTCATTTCATATCCCCCCAAGAGAAAAACTTGCTGAACTAAGAATCATTAACAGGGACAGAACAAGCGAAGAAAAAAAGGAAGTTACTGTTGCTCAAAGAAATCTTCATGATGTTGCAAAGCTAGTTAGTCAAGGTCTTCTAGATGATAAAGATCCTGCGATACAGCAACTTCTTTCTTTGTTGAACAAATAGGTCCGTTATGTCCAAACTTTCATTACAGATATTTAGTGATATGAGAAGCACATTGAATTTTTTGGCTGCAAAAAATCTCTGTTTTTTTTATATTGACCCAATCAAGACTTCTCATGTTGGGGTTGAGTTAATTACATGGCCTAACCATGAATCAGGTGGAGCTAGTAAGGAATCTTATTTCGGCAGTTTTGAACAATACAGAAGTTTTATAGTAAATGGAAGTTATCACGCTTTGCTCTTTGATGGTTCCTTAATTAGGGCTTCTTTTAAGGTCTTTGAAAATGAGCTGCTGGCTCATAGCTTGTGGTATTGGCCTTGTCCTTTTTTGTTGGACGAAGATGATTTTGAAGACGGTCCCCCTTTAGATGTCGTTGATGCATATTGTGAAGACAAGAATTGGCACAAATATATAAAAATGCGTACTCCCATTCGATTTGATTATGATACAATAAATGCTTCACTTGCCCATCCATTATCCCATATGCATTTTCAAAATTCAGATTGCCGTTTAAAAGTTAACTCTCCGATGTGTTTTAATCAGTTTGTTAAATTTATTTTTGATCACTTTTACCCCAAAAGAGCTCCATTATGCGAAGACTGGAAGCACTTCTCTAATTGTTTTAAAAAGATGCAATTACCTCCTGAGGCTCACTTTATGACGAAAGATAGACATTTTCTTGGCTTGGAATCATCAAATTTTCCGCTTGAGTGATGATGTTGAGTTGTTGAAGAGGAAGAAGCGAACATCAGAACGTATTGCTCTGATTGACGAGCAGATTAAACCAATAGAAGATGACGTCAGAGATTTAAAAAGTGACATAGAAATCAATGTTAAAGATCCTGCTTATCGCTTCGAGGATAACATGTACTTATTGTATTTTAATTCCGCATTATGATCGACTCAAGAGCTTTTAAATTTCTTTTGAGGCTGGTCTTCTCTATTCTCTTATTTATATGTGCGCCAGTTATGTTGTTTTTCTCCTCTCCTTTTCTTAGTGGATTTTCTTATGTGATTCTTTGCATGCTCATAGGAGCATATGCCGTTTCTGTTTTTGCTTCATTAAGGTTTTCATTCAGCAAAAGGCTCGTCGATGATGTGATGATGAATGACTACGTAAGTAAAAGGTGGAAAGATATACCTGTTCTGGCATATCCCTTTTTCCAGATTGCCTTATTTAGTATAATATCTGGTTATCTTTGGATTGGCTTTCCATATCTATTTACAGGCATTAATGGGCAACCAATTCCATCAATGGCAGGATTTTCATGGTTAGAATTTGGGATTCAAGTAACTCTAGGAGCTGTTCTTTTTGACTTTATGGAGAGCTATAGACTCAGTATTACGTCAATTCAATGCAATGGGTTAGGATTAATGACCTTCATATTTCTTCATAAATTGATAATAGGATTCTATTTTTGGAGGTTTTTTGTGTCGGTTGGGTCAAGTTATTTTAAAAACAATAAAACTTAAGACTCATGATTTACGCGAAAAATATGAAGGTGGTCCTTGTGAGCACGAGACATTGTTGAAAGAGTATTACAAAAGTGCTCAAACGGGTGACTGGGTTTGCAGTCGGTGTGGTGAATGTTTTTATGGGCTAACGTATTCGCAGGCTAGATCAGAAGCCAATAAAGACGTTTCAGAAGATTAAATTTTGCGAGCCCGCTGGAAGCAAAAAGATCCCCCCTCAGAGTTCCTTGCTATCTGGCCACAGCCTTGGCGTTTGCTTTTTGCATGCCCAAGGCCTTTTTTTGCATGCCCATGTAAAGCTCATTTGCTTTAGTAAGGTTCTTTTTACGTTGCCGTAACAGATTCTTTTCATCGTGGGAGCCATCTCCCTTGAGCCTGTTCGTCAATCGGGCTTGATGGCTCTTTATGAACTCTCTGAATCCATCTAATGGAAGGCCTCCTTGTTTTCTCTTGCCAGCATAAGTTGAAGCTGCTTTCTTGTATGCTTCGCTGTCCTGGACTTGCTCCATAGACTTCTTGGCCTCTTCAACTTGAGTCAATGCAGGCTTAATGCTGTTCGTCATTTCTGCGGAGTTTGCGTAGGTGTTCTTTTCTTGGATTAAAGCAATCTTTTCCGCATTTAAGATTGCTTCCGGATCTTGAGATTCAGCTAGCTCTTTGTACATGGACAATGTGTCTTTAAGGCCTTTCTGAAAAGCTAGTGCTTCAGGTGTATTTTCTTTTTGTTGATATGCTTTCCAGTCATCACCAAGTTTCATTGAAAGTTTAATCAGTAAGCCAGTTTTCGCCATATTTTTCATTTGCCTCCGAAAGATCTATTTTAGAATTTCTAAGTTCATCAGTTCCTATAATCTCTTTAAGGGCTTGAGCTAGATGTGGGGCCAGAGGGAGTTTGAACCTCAACTCGTGCGCCTCATCATGTTTGCCTTCAGCATCCAGTTCTCGAATTTTTTCAATAATTTTGAACTCTTGTTCTTTCGTCATTTGAGCCATAATTTCCTCCTTATTTTGATAGCGTCAGCCTACCTTCTAAGGCTTTAAAAGGAAAGCTTCCAATCATACAGATGGCCCCCCCTCAGAGCCCATCTGAATATGCCTATCGTGCCATTGCGACAGCTTTTACCGCTTTCTTTTGGGCAACTTGCTTGGGTGCTTTGAACAGCCCCGAGAGCTGGGTTTTCACCGCATCTAGTCCACTTGATTTGTGTAAATCATTAAAGTCACTTAAGCCTTGGCCTCGTTCACTGTTTGTGAACTTGGGAATGATGGATTGGCAATTAACTGCTTTCGCGGCAGCCTTAGCCTTTTCTTCACCCACGTTGTTCTGGAGGTGATGGTCGTTGTCTCCAAGGATAGCAATAGGGCTATCTGGGTACTTTGCGTGAAGAGCTTTTGCGACCGGCTCAAGGTTGGATGCATCGAAAGCAACTATGGTTGGCTCATTGGTGGCCATGTGGATGCTGGCCCCGGTCGCATATCCTTCAGATATGAGAATTGGACCACCTTGGCCAAGTTTACCTTCAGGATCAATGGTATGAAAGCAACCGGATTTTTTGCCTCCTTTTTCAAATAGTTTTCCATCCGCAGTGATCGTTTGAAGGGTATGAATATGACCTTCAGTGTCTTTGCCGGGGATAAGTAGATTGCCGTGATCATTGACTCTGACCCCGAATGCAAGAACTCCCTTTTTAGCTAGATACTCCTGATGTTCATTTGCCCAGTCTTTTGCATTTTGCCACTTGGCAAAAGAGCGTTTTGATGCTTTTTCTCGCTGCTCTGCCAAAACCATATCCCGCTCTTGTTTTTTTAGTGCAGCCTGAACTTTCAATTCTGATTTCTGTTCTTCAGTTAACTTATGGCCAGTGGCTTTCCAGTTCATCTTGACACCAGTTTTATGATTCTGAATGAATCCAGCAGGGTTACCGTCAAGGAACCCCGTGTATGCTCCATCTCTTGAATTTTGTTTTCCATCAATAACGGGTACGCGTTGCATGGTTCCGTCCATGATGGGAAGCTGTCCTTGGAGATCCAGACCTGCTTCTTGAAGAGCCTTTGCAAACTCTTGTTCTGGGTTATTTTCAAGGGCTATAACTTTGTTTTTTGGCATCCACTTTGAAAATGGATCTAAATCCGTGCCGGTTGCAGCAAACCAAAGTTTTTTGGATTTGTCCCAGCGCGCTCCTAGCTTTTTCGCTTGCCCTTTTTCAGAGTAGGGCACGTTTAGATACGTTTTTTCTTTAGCTGAATTTTTTGCTTGGGCTTCTTCTTGCTCTCGTTGTTGAACAGGCTTCTGAATCTCTAGTGAAGCTGATTTTCCTTCAGGAATCCAGCGTGATAGATTCTCAAGGTCTGTGCCTTCAGGCGCAAACCACATTTTCCCTTTGGTGTCCCACTTAGCACCATGTTTCTTTGCTTGTTCTTTTTCCGAGAATGGCACCTTCAGGTAGGTTTTTCCGTTTTCTGGGGTTCCATGCATTGCTGCTTCCCGTTTATTCAGCTTTTCTCTGTCTGGTCGAGATATATTCATGCCTTTATCAATGCTGTGCTGCTGCTCAAGTTCAAGGGTATAATTCTTGATTTTGTCCGCATCCTGGCAGGCTCTGACTATTTCATAAGGATCTTTTTCAAGAGCTTTTACCCAGCTATCTACGTAACTGAGGTGCTGGCTTGGATCATGACCAAGGCCAAGCTCTGAGCTAATCATCCAGCTTGCAATCTCTGCGCGAAGTTCTTCTTTGGCGTACAGCTCTGAACCGAAAGGGCCACCTTCCCGATCCATGCGTGATGAATGCCCGGTCCAGTGTCCTAGCTCGTGCAGGGCCGTACCGTAATATTTGTCTGAGTTTTCAAATGCTGCCTTGGGAGGCATATGAATGTCATCAGAGGTAGGACTATAAAATGCGCGGTCTCGCTGGTCGTGATGAATCTCAGCTCCAGAATTTTGCAAAATGCTTTCAGCACGGTCATCAGGGTTCCAACTGATATCACGTCCTTCCCATTCTGGAATGCCTTCGATCTGGCTGGCATGGAAAACGCTTGCATAGCGAAGGATTGGCCGCGCAAGGGGGACATCTTCCATTTTTATTTTTCCATCATCATCAAGAGCAGGCTTGCCGTCATCATTCCTAACCATTTCAGGTCTGGTCATGGCCCAGAATACAACTTTTTCTGATTTAGATCCTTTCTTAATCTGCCAACCTTGAGATTCGGCCTGTTTATAGGTTGTGTATCTGGGGTCATTTAATCCTTCCATGCCAAGCATGACTTGGTTGACTCCACGGTAAACTGTACCGGAGACAGGGTTGAATGCTGGCTGAAACTCTCCAGGCTGCCATGGGCGCTGCCAAGGGGCTGTTCCTTCCTTTAGCTTTTCAATTATCTTTTCAGCGAACTGCTGATGATATGGCGTTTTTTCTGGAGCCATGGTTAGCTTTCCTCACTTTGTTCTTCATCCGCATTGAAAGATGCGTCTTCAGCATCTTCCAGAGATATGGCCGTTTCTTCAAAAGCCCCCATGTGCTCGGCTAGTTCCTGATCAACCTCGAGTGCTGCACCCGGATTATCGGATAGATCTTTGTCGATCTGGCGGGCTTGCTCATCGAGGCGTTTTTTGACTTCGTTTTCGTTCATTTTTTATTCCTTGGTTAAATGGTTTTACTTTTCAATTTTTGGTTTACCTTTCTCATCATAAGCCTTGAATTTACATTCAGGATAACCACTGCATGACCACCAAAAAACTCCTTTACGTTTAGCCGGCCTGCGGATGAGTCCCATTCCACATTCCGGGCAAAGGTGTTCCGATGATCCGGTAGGTTTTTTAGTTGGTTTGGATGAAATATTGGGTTTCCCATCCTTGTCTTGAACAATTGCATTGCACTCCGGATAGGTAGAGCAGCCCCAGAATTTCCCCTTTGGGCCTTGTCTAGATTTGAGGATTCCCTTCTTGCATCTGGGGCACTGGACTCCATCGCTTTTAATATCGATGTTCAGGCCGTTTTCCATAACTCGCTCAATTTCTAGAGCAATGACCTTATCCACATCATCAATCAGATCCTGATAGTCCATCTCGCCGGCTTCGATCAATTTTTGCTTTTCATGCCATAGAGCTGTCATGTCAGGTTTGACCGCAAAATCAGGCAGAGCATCGTGAAAGCCGCGCCCGATTTCCGTGCTGGTTATGTGCTTTCCTTTTTCCGCAATAAAATTTCTGCGGAACAATGTGTCTATGTGGGAATCCCGAGTGGCCGGTGTTCCGATTCCGCCGGACTCATCCTGTTTGTCGCTGTCTTTATCGAGCAGCAGCTTTTTAATTTCAGGGTCAGTCACATACTTAGCGACTCCGGTCAGATCCTTAAGCAGGGTTTTCATGGAATATCTGGCTGGTGGTTTTGTGAATGTTTTTATGCTTTCAGCTGACTCGACATGGCCGGATTCAGACTTTTGCAGTTTATGTAGCTCTTTTTGCTTTTCAGCCTTTTCAAAATCTTTAAGGTCTGCCTGATTTAGACATCTCCAGCCCGGAGCTGCATTGAGTCTGCCTTCAGCCACAAAAGTATGGCCGGCTATTTCCAGTTGCACTTTTGTGGCTGTAAATTCTGCCGGAGGATAAAACTGAGCAATGTAAAGGCGTGCTATAAGATCATAAATGCGGCGTTCATCTTCGGATAATTTACCAAGGTCCGGCACGTTCATTGTGGGGATGATAGCGTGATGCGCGCCGACCTTTTTTGAATTGAAAGCTTTACTTTTTAGATTTGGATTAGCGTATTCCGCCATCTCTCCAAAAGCTGAAGATAAATTTTTCAACAGCTCAGGGGCTTCATTGTGCCGATCATCATTTAAGAAACGGCAATCACTGCGGTTGTAAGTAATTGCCTTATGGCGATCACGAAGCCGCTGCGTAATTTCAAGCACCGCTTTCGGTTTGTAATTCCATAGTCCTGCTGCATCAGCTTGAAGAGCTATCAAATTATATGGCTGGGGTGGACTGTTCTTCCTATTCACCGATTCCACGGACAATATTGAGACTGGCTGTCCTTGAACTTCGTTTACAATTTTCCTTGCAAAAACGGCATCGATTATGCGGCCTTTTTCGTCCATAGGGTCAGTTGAAACAGGTATGTAATCCGCACTGATTGACCTGCTGTTCGACATGTTAATCTGAGCTTTAATGTTGTGGTAAGCTTGTTTTTTGTGAGCCTCGTGCGCACGGTCGCGGGCAACTACAAGGCCGAGGATAGGAGTCTGCACTCGCCCGACAGAAAGAACTCCGTCATAACCTTTTTCACGAGCCTTCAAAGTGAAACAGCGCGTAAGATTGTACCCATATCGCTGATCACAAACAGCTCGTGCCAGGGCAGACATGGACAGCCCTCTGTATTTTTCGTTGTCCTCAATATTTTCAATTGCTTTGAGGATTGCAGGGCTGTTGTTGTCATTAATCAATATTCGTTTAATCGGTTTTCCTTCAAGTCCGGCGTATTCGATGACTTCATCAACCAGCCTCTGACCTTCTGGATCTGGATCACCCGCATTGATCAGTTCAGTTGCGTTACTTGCTAGCTCAATGACTTTTTTGAGGTGGGGAATATGCCTTTCTTCCGGTGCATAGCTGATTGGCCAGTCCATGGGCAGCACCCCAAGTGACCACTTTTTATAGCGGTCATCATGTTCTTCAGGATCTGTTAAACGAAGAACATGTCCCCATAACCAAGTTATATGATCTCCATTTACAAAAAATGAAGCTCCGGAAGGTTTGGACGGACCTCCAAGTGCTATTGATATTGCTTCTGCAACATCTCTTTTTTCTGCGATAAATAAGCGCATTTTGTTCTCCGTTAGAAATTAACTAAAAGGTGAAAACGGGAATGAATTTTTGAAGAATATGAATAGGAACTAAACCAAAATATCTAGAATCAAATGAACTCTTATTGTCTTTGCTAAGGAGGAGAGCTTTACCTTTGGGAATTATTCCAGAAGGTAAGAGAGAAAACATCTCACGATTGTGAGAATCTTTTTCTCTAATTTTTGAGTTCGCCCAGAGTTTTGAATTTATACTAATTCCTTCGTTTGAAATGGTAATATTATCACCGGCATGAGCTGCAAAATATTTAACTAAACTTCCTTGTGTGTAAGCTCTGTCATGTAAAGGGTAGTAGTCGTTACATCGGCATAAGGAGATTAAAACAGCATCACCTTTTTGGGGTGTTTCGGAGGAAACTTTATATATTCCTCTCGGTATAGAATCATAGAGGGATAACCTGAAGCCGCATGCCATAAAAATTGCGGTGGAAAGAATCCCAATGCAAAAAACTATGAATAAGTATCCTTGCAAAAAATAGATGGGATTTTCTTTCCATCTTTTTTTTCTATTTTCTTTCCTGAATTCCTTCATTAATTTTCTATTTTCATTAAAATTAGCAAGGTATGCTTTAAATTTTTCAATAAAGTTAAGTAATCTAGTCATGGCACTTTCCTTATTTAAAGGTGAAAACATGGATAACCCGCTGCATAAGACTCAAGTCCACCAAGCCGAAGTAACGGCTATCAAAACTGTTCTCGTTGTGAGTGGACATGACTAAACATTTTTCAGAGGGGATAACTGTAGAGTGGAGCAGGGCGGGAAGCTTTCTTCCAAAGTTGTCAGAACTTTTCTGTCTGCTGCGTTGTAGCAATGAGCCATTCACAGATACGCCTGCGCTTGAAATTTCGATATTGTCGCCTGTGGTTCCAGCCAGGGCTTTTAAGAGAGGGGCGTTTTCGTTTAGGCCTAGATATTTACGATCAAGAGAAATTTGAAAATAAGGATTGTCTTCACGGAGGTTGAAAGTCACCAGATCGCCTTTGGCCGGCTTGCCGGGAACAATTTGGTAAATTCCAAGGGGCATGGAGTCTGTGAAATTAACGCGATAGCCAACCTCGTGAACAAGCAAAATAATTGCCACTGCATGGCAGAAGAAAATAATCAGGGCGACCTTTTTCATGCTGAAACTCCCTGAACATTCTTGGTCCAGTAAGTCTTACGCCAGCCGCGTTTTGCAGTTTCACTGTTGAGATTCAGGTGGCACTTTGAGTCAATGGACTCAATCTCCGAATTGTCTAACGAGCTAAGCCAGCTTTCAAAATCATGATTTTGTAGATCCTGTTCAGCCTTCTCAACTTTTTGAACTTCAACGTTTTTCAGTTCAGCGCGGGTTTTGTCGGCCTTCTTTGCATTTGCAAGAGCCTGTTCATTCGGGGTTAGAAATCCAACAGGTCTGCGCCATGTTCCTTTTGATTTCAAAGTGGCGAAGAGGTAATTGCAGACTCCTTTACGGGCTTCAGGGAAGGTTCCATTTTCTAGTTCCCAGTGTGCGGCGTGCAAGGACTCTTCGATGTCGAGGATTGTTTCACCGAAAGAAAGCCGGTGCTCTACAATCTGGCGGATCTGATCAGGGCCAAACCTTTCGTTTTGCAGGTTGGGCCAGAGGATTTGAAAATCATCACGGCTGATTGATAACAGCCGGCGCGTCCATTTTTCTTCTTCAGTTCCTTCTGAACTAGATAGACTTTTTATCTGTCTATCTAAGAAGGGTGGATTTTGATACCGATCAGCATTGGTATCAAAAGAGCGTCTCTTATTCTCGTCAGCTCTTGGTTGGCAAGGGTTAACATGCTGTTTTGCTGATGAATCGGCATTGGTAACATGATACCGATCACCTTTGGTATCAAGATTGGTATCATTGCGGTCATGATACCGGTCATGATTGGTAACACCTGTTTGATACCGATCAGCATTGGTCTCAAAATGAGGTGGATAGGATTTTAAAAGATCCTGAATACGGGTAATAGGCTCATTATTTAATTGGAGAATTATACCAAATCGCGGGCCGCGTTCGTGGATTCTTTTAGAGTATATACCAGCATCATGGCCGTGCTTGATTACCCTGCGAGCTGTGACTTCGCTACATGCTGCTTTTCGGGCAATTGACTGAATTACAAGGCTTACTTCGTCCTGCTTAGCTTCTCCAGAGTGGGAGCATATGATACCAAACACTCGCTTACCCTGATCGGATAAACGGTTAAAAAGAGCATCTGTTTTATCAGAAGTGTTTATACAAAGAGCTGGGGTTTTTACTATTTGGTCAACCTTGTTACCAATAACGGCTTGATACCGATCACCTTTGGTAACATTCTCCTTTTGATACCAATCATGATCGGTATCAGCCAGCAGGCCGTATTCATGTTTGAACAGGCTTATGAAGTACTCGCAGCGTTCTTTATATAAGGTAACGACCGTTCCGTGCCTGCGTCCTGAGCTATTTATTTCTCTGTGAAACAGCCCTGCGTTCTCTCCCTTCGGTAAAGAACGTAATACGCTAAGTTTGCTGCATTTAGCGGCATATTGAAGGCTGGAAATGACAAACGAATACGGCTCATCCATTGTCGGTGCAGACTTGATAAGAGCAGCAAGTATCCTTCTACCTGTTCCGGAAAGAATATTATAAAAGGCGGCTATGTCACGGCGCATAAGTTTTTTTAGGTGATCGGTATCAGCTTGTTCCTGATGTCGATCACCATTGGTATCAGAACCATTTGGTGGGTAGTGTTCCCGTGCCGTTGAATTCATGTCAGAACCTGATTCCTTAGAAAGAGGATACGTTGTAATGTTCTGGAGAAACAAATCTGACCATTTTGAACTCATTGAAAGCGAGTTCAATTTCTGCCGCAATACCGTGTGATTTTTTCCAGTCATCAAGCTTTAGAATCCAGACCTGATCTGCCCAGCGGATAAATTCTTGATCAATGCGTTTCCAGAAATTCCAGTCCATGGGCAATCCTGTATTCGTGATTCCGTGTGAATGAGAGATCGGCGAATAAACAATATGACCTGCGACAATAAGCTTTGCTGCGGCAATGTTTACAGCTTCATAGCGGCTCTTTCGAACTTCCGGATCTGGATGTGTGTAAGGACATGCCAGATAAATTTTTAGAGGTGCTCCAGACAAATCAGAGAGCTGTTTTGAGGGGGTAAAAACCATTGCGTCTCCTTTTTGTTGTTATGTCAGTTGTGATTAAATCACCGGCCTTGATTGATTCAGGCATTACGCAAAGGTCATCGCATCCAGGGCAACGTACTTGCTCACCTATCTTCATGGCCCTGTGCTCCCCCGGACTCTTACATTCTCCGAACAGAGTAGTTAGAATAGGAGTAAACTCTTGCTCAACCACAACTAGTTCGCGTCCTGAAACTTGTTCTGGCGGCAGAAACATATATGGAACCCTTCCGTCTCCATGACAGAGCGGACAGTCCGGACGGCCAACTTTTCGTGTTCTTTTTTTGACCATCCATGCGGCGCACGCTGGGCATGTTCTGCATGCGCTTCGTGGAAAGCGGACGGGGAGCAGGATTTCAACAGGATTATTACTCATCGACTTTTGTCTCTTCAATGAGATCATCCAGATTTTGTTCATCTAAATTTTCATTGTCGGGTTGAGTTGTGTCATTTCTTGTTTCAGAACTAGCAAGTGAATCTGATTTTTCAGGAGGGGCAATTTGGGATCTTTTAAGGAATTCAGGATCAAAGAAGAATAGGATCTGTTTGCCATATATGGGTGCAAAACCTGCCGGAAAAATGAGCATGTCACCTGAACTCACAATTTTCCCCTCTTTCTTCTCTGGTCCGGGAAGACGCATACATTCGTCAGGAGTGAGCAAAGGACGTTTCACTTCTGAAACACTCACATTCGCACGCCCTAAGTGCCCGGATCTTGTTCCGGATAGAGATGTCTTTTTCTGGACGACAGTAGCTTCCCCTGTCATCTGGGAGAGTTCTCGGGCGGTTTCTAATTTGTTGGGAGCGTATGCTATCCTCAAGTGACAGTTACTCATGATAGATTCATCTTTGCCGTAAACTGAGTGCAACTGTTTTAGGTCTTGAACAATAATGTAGGCTCTGATTCCATAGCCGGCCATAAAAGCTAGAGCCCTCTCAAAAACTTCCATTTTGCCAAGGGCTGTGAATTCGTCAAGCATGAGCAATAGGCCGTACTTGTAGCTTGCCTTAACTTCACCATTTTCAAATTCCATTTTTTCGGTAAGCCGGCGCAAAATTAGATTCATAATCAGTCGAAATAGAGGGCGGAGCCGGTCGATATCTGAGGGTCGTATTACGAGATATAGTGACACCGGTGTCTCAGAATTCATGAGCTCGTCAATATGGAAGTCACAGTATGATGTTGCCAGGTTAACAACAGGATCACGATACAGGGACATGTTGGCTACAGCTGTAGAGACAACGCCGGATAGTTCCGGGCCAGCTTTATTCAACATCTCTCTTGCAGCTGCGCAAATGAATTGTTTTATGGCTTTTGCTGAGGAATCATCTATTTCCGAGCTGAATATAGATTTGAGATCTTCCTCATATTCTGTGATGAGCATTTCATCAAAAAGTTCCGACATTTCTCTATCTTCATCAGCAAGCATCAGAGAAAGGTCGTTTAGATTCGCATCCCGGTCTTCATTGAGCTTACAAGAAATCATACAGTGCAGAATGACTCCACTGAAAAAGCCAAAAGCGGCCTTATTCCAGTAGTCCTTAAGCCCTTTACCATCCGGGTCAACAATCATACTTGCAATGTTTTGAGCATCCGGAATAGCCCGAGGGCTGCCAAGTCTGATTTCAGAGAGAGGATTATATTTTGCAGAGTTCCCAGTATAGTCCGTAGGATCGAACTTGAGAACCTTGTGACCTTGTGCCTTTCTCCAGCCGGAAGTGAAAGCCCAGTTTTCTCCTTTGATGTCTATAACAATGGAGCTTTCATCCCATGAGAGAAGAGTCGGTAGAACAAGACCTACACCTTTACCTGAACGGGTAGGGGCGAAGACCATAATGTGCTCAGGTCCGTTATGGCGTAGATAGTTAAGAACGTTCTTGTTTTGCCAGCCACCCACATAAACACCTTTTCCTTGAAGTAGGCCGGCCTTAAGTATTTCTTCCTTTGTTGCCCAGTGCGCGGTTCCATGTATATCGTTGACTCCCTTGGGCTTTCTTATGAAAACTTGAAAGATTCCGAGGACTAAAATTTGAGGTCCAATAAAAATCATTTGAGCATAAGAAATAATCTTGTCTAGGTGCTCGTTGGAAGCCAGTGTTTGCATCCATGTGAAAATCATCCAGGGCCAGTATAATTTACCATAAAACGGTGCTCCAAGAGCTTTGTGGTAAGCGTAAAGCTTTGCTGTTTCTTGGGTGGCATAGATCATAGCTATAAGAGTGACTGCAACCATAAAAAACAGGTAGAATTTCCACCTCGTTATGCTTTTCTCATTTTCACCAAGCCCATACTTATTATTTATCATACCTAGTTCCTGTAAGGTTTGTATGGACGGGCAAAGACGATGTCTTTGGTCACAACCATGTTGTATCTTTTTCCCGGTTCAGTTGAGATAGCCGGCTTTAGATTTGAATTGCTTTGGAGCAGCTGTAGTGTTGACTGTCCTAGTTGGCTGGAAAGGGCTGTGCCTAGTTCATCTTGCAGACTTGGATTGTCGCGTGAGGATGAACCCCTATTGAAAGTATCCATGGCATAGGCCATTCCGCCGCTGATGAGACTCATGATGGCCGCTGAACCGAAGGTGCGGAGGTAATGATTGTCAACATCTCCAGAGTATCCGGCATAGCCGGCAATGTCGGTTCCAGGCATAATGCCGAGAGTGATTGATGAACCGTCTGGGAAAATTATTCTGTTCCAAGCCACCAGAACGCGTGACTGGCCAGTGGTAACTCTAGAGTCATAAACTCCGATCATGCGTGCCCCTTGGGGGATAAGTAAGTGTGACCCTGTCGCAGTGTCATAGATGTTTTTACTTACCTGCCCGCTAATCTGTCCGGGGAGATCAGAGTTGATACCGGAGATCATGATGCCGGAAATTACTGAGCCTGTTTTAAGCTCAAATTTTTTGCCAGGAACACGTTCGTAAGGCAGCTGCCAAGAACCATCTTTGGCTGCGCGAGATCCAAGAAATGCTTCTTTTTCTTTTCTGTCATCATCGTCCCTCGGAATGCCGGTAGCCACTCCTGGAATAGTAAGTGGGTGGCGAGAACGAATATCCGCAAGACTTGAAGTTGTTTGTGGAATCTCAACGCTCGTTTTGTCAGCCGAAGCCGATTTAATTTTAAGCGGTGCAGTCAGTGCCGCCTTCATCTGTGCTTGCTTAAATTTCCGCATTTCAAGGAGCTCTTGTATATGTCGTTTTTCGGCTTCAGAAGGTTCAGATGCCCGAACAACCGTGACCAACGGCCTTTCAGGTTGAGGCTCTGGGATGTCTACTCTTTTTTCTGTTTCCTCAGGAGGAAGAGCAAGGCCTGTTGCCCATTCTGGAGATTCAAGAGCTTGTTTGAGGTCTGTTTCCGAAACTGGTGTAATCAGGTTGGTCGTTTCTTGGTTGCTCTCTTGGGTAGAGCTATTTACTGCCATTATTAAAATAATGATCAGTAAAACGCCTACACCGATAGCAATATAAACAATCTTACTATCAAGTTTCGCAACTTTGATTTTAGGCCGGCTCAGGCTATTAGGAGAATCTGACATGATAAATTCCTACTCAGCCTTGATGATATACATCATGGATACGTTGCGTGGTCGGTTCTCTGTGCCACTACCTGCTGGCGTGGAAACTCCGCTTCCAGTGCCAGAGAAAGGTACATTAAAATTCCGGGCATTCTGAGTTTGATCATGCAAAGTAAAAGAACCTCCCTCTCCCTGCCCATAAGGGATAGTAACGCTTCCGGATATGGTGATTGTAGTTGTATGAGCATGGCTTTCCATCGCATCATTCTGACTACTTTTAATACTCCGTCCTCTATCAACTCCCTTGCCGTGATCCCAACCGCGAATAAATTCTCCTCGGAGATCCGGAACAGTGCCACCGACTATTGCCGCAAGGTCTGCATACCCAGATGTAGATTGCCCGTTGCATTCAAGAAATCCATCCGGAACAGTTCCGGATGTCCATGGAATTACGCCGCCAATAGGTACTCCACTGATTGCTTTTGGTTCAACCGCGACACTTGTCGGGTCAAAGCTTGTTGCGTCTCCCGCGATTGCGGATGAATGCACGAAGGAAATGAGAAGAAGCAGAAAAAGGAAAAGATATTTAGATTTAATATTATGTGTGAATCTCATGACTTTCTCCCTTAATTACAGGTTGTGAGGACCATTACTTTTCCGTATCCGGCAGGAGGTGTTATCCATGTATCCCCTGTGTCGGCGGTGCGAATGCGTAAGTGGATCTGCCAGTTGTCTCCAACGTCAGTGGCCCACGACTGCACAGCTACAATTGCTTTTGAAATCGGTCCTTCAGCAAAAATTGAAGGAGCTACAAAGATCTGAGGATCGGAAGTGATGCCGGTAGGGCAGATGGGTTTGGGTATGAGTTCGCCATCAACAGCAATGGTTGCTCCTTTGAGAAACTGGGAATTGCCGGTGTCGGCTATGACTTCGGGCTGACCGTTGCGGCAGACGTAAAGACCTACTGCCGGATCAAGGAAAACTCGTCCGTTTTTATCCGCATCGTTGCAGAATCCTGTGGTGTCGATATCTGCAAGAGTGTGCTCTTCGAATTTGATTTCCTTCACACCTTCAATGGCGTGATCAGTCATATCCAGTTCGGTGGACATTTCGTTCAGTTCAGGATGACCGGGAACTTCAACGCGATAGAGAAAATCTTTTCCAATATCTTCTTCACGCAGAAAAGCTCTTCCTCCGATATGTCCGGCGGCAGGGATAGGGATATCAGTTGATGCTAAATTTACTGTCCAACCGCCGTAAGAACCTCTAAGTTCGGTTGCACTTTGTCCCGGAAGGTCTCCAATGGGGATATAACCACCTGCGCCACCGATCATGGCGGCTGTAGCTGGAACAATAGCTGAACTGAATTTTCTGCTTTTGTCAGAATAAGTTCGGCCTCCGTATGTCAGCACCAAAACTTGCAGGTCGCTTGCGGTTGGTTCAAGCACGTATATCCCGTACCGTTGTCCCCATCCGTTCAGATCCTTAAAACCGGAAGATAGGAACTCTCCGGTTCGAAGCTGATCCATAGTGATCTGAGTTGCTCCGGTTGCGGTCGAAGACGTGATCAGCTCGTCATAATTTTCTTTGGTATATGAAGCCGCCGCATCCATGATACTTGCTAGGTGATCGCTGACACTGTGCTGTTTGATTGATTCCATGCCTCGGTCCATCATGTCGGCAAGCATGGGAAGCATAAGCATGAAAATAAGAAGTCCTGCCAACACCTCTATAAGTCCGAATCCAGCCTGTTTGTTTTTACGATTAGCTTTCATAACTATCTCCTACTGGGTGATGACACTGACGATGCTGTTTTCAGGAATGAACGTCGGCAGGGGAGTATCCGCTCCGTGAGCGTTGGTCAGAAAGCCGTTCCGTTTAACTCCGATGGCAAAGCTACCCATGAAAATCTTTCTGATTTCCTCAGACTCGTTTCCCTGCACAGCTCCCCATACGTAGCAATTCCCGCTATCTATCCGGTTGGACCATGCACGCATGGATTTCCAACCGGATGGAATTGATAGATTAGAAACGGGAATTTCACCTGTTGTGATGGTCGAATTGCTTGTCACAAAGTTGTTCACAGCATTGCGATAGATCGCGTAATTTACAGCTATAGACTCAGCCTTTGATGAGTTTCTCTGGGTTGGCATTTCTTGACTGACCATGGCCATTGTTCCTAGGAGGCAGAAAAAGACAGCTAATCCTTGCATAATGCTTCAAGCCCTCCGAATTGAATGCGGTTTCTCTGCTCCCGCATTTCTTCCTGTAATCCAGCCAGTTCACCGTTCTTAATTTTTGCGCGGAGTCCTTTGAAATTGTCATTAAAAGGAGCCAGCAGGAACTGAGGAACATGAAGAAGAGTTTTTCCGTCAACATGCTCTAGCTGTTGATGAACAACAGCCAGAAGACCTTGAGCAAGGTTTTGACTGGCAATATCTCCGTCAATTTCGCGGGCCATTGTAACTAATCTTTCAAGAGCGGTTACAAGGTCGAAGCCATGCAGTGTGGCCACCACTATTTGTTGATCGGAGCCGAGGCAGACGCGTAATGCTTCACTGGCTGCGTGTTTGCTACGGATTTCTCCTATATAGATGATGTTCGGAGAAGCGAAACGGTGAGAGCGTTCGATGGCTTCACCTAGATCTTCTTCATGATCAATTTCGGCCTGAAAGCAGAATCCGAAATCTCCATGTTTCCCATCCAGAGGCATCTCTGCGGGGTTTTCAAAACTGACGGCATGGCCTCCCAACGTTGAAAGCCGTGTCGCCACAAGTGATGACGCACTGAAGGTTTTTCCAGACGCCTGTGCCCCGGTAAAAAGGATCAATCCTTTAGTCTGCTTTGCATTCAGAAGCCAATCGGAAAGAGATTCAGGCAATCCCAGTTCCGTGAAGTCTGAGACATTTTCCTGAATTCTGCGCAGGAAGAAAACTTTCCCGCTGCCCCAGACAACACCTTCATAAAGCGCAACTCTGTAACCAATATCTTCGTACTTAACTCTGAAAGTATGTCTTCCAGTTTCAGTATGAACTTTGAGAACTTCTGCGTGGAGAGCTTCAATTTCCTTTTTGGTGTCTTCCTCACAAGGAACAAGCTTCTGGTCGCAATTATCACATCCCTTCATGAAAGCTTCGCCGCTTTCATGAAGAATCAAATCTGTGAATGATACACTTTTAAGAACCATTTAATGCCTCTGCTAGTTGGAGGTGAAGACGATGATATTCGCGGTGGCAAGCTGATTCGTTATGGCAGCAACCATTCCACTTGCTTGGTCGATTTCAACCCCGTTTACAGTGATGGTTTCCCATGATCCGGCTTGAAATGTTGCTAGTTTCACGCAGGCATATTCAGGGACTTTGTTGTGTGTAATCGTAAATGTGGTGGCGTCTGTTCCTTCTGCTACGGTTACGGCTCCGTTCCATGCATTGCGGATTTCGCCGCTACTTTTAAGCATGCTGTCAGGCACAATTTTGTTTTTAACGGCAATTTCAGTTGTAATATCTGTGAAGTCTGGCTCACCTGCATAAAGCTGTTTTAGATCGAGCCGAAAGGTTGAGAGGTTTTGTTCAGCCGTTGATATTTTGTCGTTGTCCATCGATTTAGAGATCATGTAAGCTGATCCTCCAAAAACGATTAAGGCTATAAGAAGTGAGCCAAGTGTTTCAAATAAAGTCATGATTGCTCCTACTAAAGTATGTTTTGTCCAAGTTGTTGCTGGAGAGAAGTCATTGCGAGAACGATGTTGGAAATCATAAAAATGATACCGATTATGCACGCCATGTTTATGACTTTGGCTTGAACCTTGATTGTTTCCATGCCCTCATTCAGCCATTCCTCGGCAATGAGTTTTAGCTGGCTGTCAAAGCCCGGAAGCTTTGAGTAGACCCGCAGGTCTTCAATGATTGTTCTGGAAGGAAACTGGTAGCCTGAATCATCCAGAGCTTGCCCCAACCCTTTACCCAGATTGAGCTGGGCTTTGACTGAATGCATTTTCTCTTTCAGCCATGGGCTTGAGCCTGGAGTGGCGAGCATGTCGTTCATAGATTGTGAAAGCTGAATGCCCGATTCCATCATGGTAGAAAGGGTGAAGAGCCAGAGACTACCGGTGATAAGACGGTAAAATGACCATGGCGGTACATTGTCAAAACGGACGCGTATTTTTCCTGTCCATATTTTGAGAGTCGCCAGCGAGATAAGGAATGAGAGGATTAATCCGGCAAGAAATAGAGTTCCCGCTGTGGAATCTATGAATCGCGTAACTTGATAAAGAGTTTGTGCACTGCCTTGCCAAAATTCCGGATCTGAAATTTCGGTAAGTCTGGGCATGACGTATCTTGAAAGCACGATCAGAAGCGTAATGAGCGCACAAATTAAAAGGCATGGATAACTGAGAGCCTTCCACACGCTGCTTATGATTTTTAATCTGGCCTTGATTAATTTTACTGAGAGTTCCAGAGATTCACAAAGTTTACCGGAATTAACTCCGCTTTGGATCAGCATAGATTCTTCTGCTGGAATGAATCCTTGTAGAGCTTCGTGAAGCTTACTTCCTGAATTTATTCGCGCTGAAACTTCCGTAAGAACGGGGGTTAGCGGACTGTAATTTTTTGCATATCTTTTTTCGAGATAGAGCAGACTTTCTGCAACACTGACTCCGTGTCTGGTCATTGCCGAAAGCTTTCTATAGATACGAATTCGTTCTTTATGGTTAAAGAAAACCTTAGCCAGTATTTCATTAATTTCAGGAAGCACCATGCGGAGCCTCCACATTTTTGGAACCGGCCAGTTCATCCAGATCGGAAGAGGAAAGGTTAAAATCATCGAAAGCCTTGGCATAGTTTAATGGCACACCAAGTCTGCGTTCTGTCAGGTAAGGATCAATCAATCCGTCTTCAATCAGGTCAATGGCATGGCTGACAAATGTCTGGCCGTTTTGCTCATGTCTCCAATGTTTATGAGCTGCTTCCATATTGCCGGCACGTACAGCTTTCAGAATCACATGGTCGGTGGTTACTATTTCAGATGCTACGGTCTGTCCGATAATTCCAACGCCTGAACATTGCTTACATCCTTCACCTCTGATGTTGACGTTCTCCATATTGTTAACCGCTCTGAAAAGGCGATTGAGTACGGCTTCAGGTAGTGATTTGCGGCGCAACTCATTGTCAGTTGGAAGTTTGGTTATATCCTTAAGCGGCATCTTGCAGTTCGGACAAAGTACCGGCACAAGTCTTTGATGATGAAGGCCGGAAAGAACTGTGTGGTCACAAAGGTATTCAAGCGGATCGGGATATTGAGCAGCACGGAGCAGAGAAACCATTCTTTGAATGATTCCTAATGCTGAGTTTGCATGAACTGTTGTCCATACTCCGTGTCCTGTTTGAGCGGCATCAAGAGCAGCTGAAGCCGCTTCAGGATAACGGACTTCACCGATCATAATGGTGTCAGGGTCAGAGCGCATGGCTCCTGCAATTGCGTTGCGGTATGCCGAGCCACGATTATCATCCTGATCGTTAGTATTGACTCGAACCTGCTTTACCCTTTCAAGCGGGTATTCCGGTGGATCTTCAATAGCGAGGAAGTTCTTTTCCGGATTGTCCTCGGCCATGCACTCCATGATATGTTTGAGCAGTGTACTTTTACCGTGACCGGTCGGGCCTGAAAGAAGAGTCAGTCCGGAACGCTGGGTGAGAAATTGAAATCTGCGGATATGGCGATCGGAGAACCCAAGAGTTTTCAATCTATCCTGCAAATTGCCTTTAGCCGTTGTGCGATCGTAAAGAAGGCGTAACGCCATGAAAGTTCCGGTCCCGTTTTCCGCCATTGAGCAGTCGAGCGGTTCCGTGTGAATTCGAATTGAATGCACGTCCGCCGGAAGAAAATCGTTGCTTACGATTCTGCCGTCTTGTCTTTCCTTGGCGACAAAGGTGGTATCTGCGCTGTTGGACATGGTCTGATACATTGCAACGATTACTTTTCTGCCAATTTCTCCCATGAGCTGCTTGTAGTTCTGCAACATGCCCAGCTTTCTAAACTGGATGGAGGCAAACGGGCCGTAATCTCCGATGTGAATATCAGACGCACCTTGGTCGTAGGCATCAGCAATAATCTGAACGGCAAGGTCTTGAATGTCGCTCTTGGTTTCAGCTTTGGTGATATTTTTCTTGCGCAATTTCTGGAACTCTTCAGCTTCAAGTCTTTTTGTTTCCTTGAAACCTTTACGGGCCGCATAGCTCAGGAAAGACATTAAAACTGCATCGTCTGCCACCTCCGCTGAGATGTAGATGATGTCATTTAGGAGCAGCACCCGCTCTTGAAGTTCTTTTGGAATTTCGTTGTTAGTCATGATTTACTCCTTGAATTTCAAGGGAACGTTCTTGCCGTTGAAACGGATCAGAACAGTTGATGGAGTTATTGAAGCAACTTTACCGGGGCCTGCATTACTCCCTGGTTTCACTGTCTGGACTCCGGCAGAACTAGAAAGGGTCGCAGAAAGTCTTCCGTCCACTCCTTGGATGGAAACTATTTTCGGCCACACAGGACGGTATTGTTTCTTCTTGGCTGGTTTTTGCTGAATAGCTTTAATCACAGCAGGGTCAGGAGTATGAAGCTTGATCAACTTTTGGTTCTGCTCAGCTATTGAAACTTGAAGCTTCAATAATTCAAGATCAGATCTCAGCGAGGTGAAATAGCTAAGTGGTGTAATATTCGTTTCAGAAAGCTCGGTTTTATTACTCTCTTTGATTGGTTTATTGGTTAAATTTTCTGTTGAATTACTTGTTAAATTACCAGTGCTTAGATCTGTTTTTGTTTCTACCTGCTGAATAGGTGTTTCCGTCGTTCCATTTGAAGGTGGTTCAAAGACGGACATTGAAATCGAGTCAGTGCTGTTAGTTGAATTTCCTATAGATAGTGTTGTCCATAGAGTTGCGTTTGAAATTGGGATTAATACTCTGGTATTATTAGTATTAAAACCGGTCTTGTTAGATTTCGAGGCATTGAAAAGCACAAGTTCCGGATGGACCTTTGTGTCTGTTTGCATTTTGCCGCCGTAGAAAATGAAGGTTGCTGTGCCGCCTATGACTGCGCTTAATATGAAAACGCAGATCAATATAATTAAACGGCTACCTTTTAACTTCTTAATATTTGGCATAAATTTGACCCTCCATAGAACACCGGTTTCTAGTGAAAGAGATCTCAGAGATCACTAAACAGGGGATTGAATCCATCTGAGTAAACAGGACATTAGAAATTGCAGAGCCGGTAGGAAGGCCGGAAAGTTTCCACTCTCCTTTGATCCACGGGGCAATAACATCAAGCGACTGATTCAGTAATTTGTTGTTGTTTTTCTTTATTTCAGGAGCTTTCCACGTCAGGTTTAACTTTGCACCGAGGGTGCGAGTCAGCTCATAAAGAAGTGCTGTTGCGTCAGACTTATTAGCCAGCGTTTGTTCGGGGCGGGTTAAGTCTTTGGGGTAATCGATAGTGATCTCAGCCAAATCTGGGCGCGATCCAAAAGATGAGCGACATGGGAGGTTGGTAAATTCCGCACCATCTTGATGCGACCATGCCATGTAAATACCCTGCTCGTTGCGGGTAATGGTTTCCAATTTCCATCCGTTGTTGAATGGGGCTGTGTTGTGCATCGCCCCTAAAAATGCATCCGCAAATTTTAGAGGCATCGGGGAAACTTTCCACGGCATTGTGAAATACTTGCCGGGGTCAGAGCTTATGGTAGCCTTGTTCTTTTCAGCTTCCGTGCGAGCCTTGATGGCAGCAATTCTTTGTTGCTCTGCAAGCTGATCAGACTGGTAGTCGTTCCAAAAAGAGAAGCCGGCAACGGTAATAATTACAGCCGCAACAACTATAAGAAGGTTTTTATTGTTCGCCTGAGGATAGAGCGGCTGAATCCGTTCAGACGATTTAATAAGACCAGCAAAGTGGTTGAGAGTGTCTCCGAATGTTTCACAAATGAACTCGTGGTTTCCCCAATCTGACATTGCTTTCAAACTCTTTAAATGAGCTTCAGCTTCTTCACGGGAAGTGAAAAGTTGGTCACCTTCAGCAACAATTGTCTTTTTACTTACAGCGCATATCCACCAGAGATTTTCTTCATCATTTAAGCAGAACATTCCGATCCAAGTAGATCTGGACCGTTCCACCAAGGCGCACGCCAAAGAAGGAATTCTATTTAGTTTTGCTGAGTCCGAGCTAAGTCCGAATTGCTGTTTTCTGGCAATTACATAGTTGTATTCACGGTCAGCAAAATCAGTTGCTACTTTTCTCGCCTGTTCCATGACGAGCTTCTTGCCGCCTTTCCCGTCCAGAATCTGCCACCAGAAACCAACCGCATATTGTTTTTTCTTAATCTTAATTGTGTGCATGATTAGACTCCCGCACTTTCCATTTCAATGGTGATTATTATGAGGCTCTTTCCATATTTCTGACTGTTTCCGCCCGAAGTGATTCCCAGTCCTTTTGATTCCTGATTAGTTTCCTGTTCAAATCCGGCCAGAATTAAAGTCTGTCCACATTTCATGGTTACTCGCTGACTGAAACTGCGAGTGGAAACTTCAGGGAGTTGAACTTTCATATCTCCAGTTGAAAACTCGGTAAGAGAATCAAGTGATGAAAGATT
>NZ_JONL01000012.1 GCF_000711735.1 Maridesulfovibrio frigidus DSM 17176 | reverse complement strand
ATTTCCTGCATTCCAATCGGTATTTATAAACTCATCCTTCGTTGGTCAGATCACTGGAAAAGCTATGTTTACCAGTTTGTCCGTGTGCCTGATCGCTCAGCGGTGCAGGTTCACTGGGGCAATGTTGCAGGTGAAAAATCTAAGGGCTTCAAATCTCATTCTAAGGGTTGTGTGCTTTTAGGCTCAGTGGTTTGTCAGATCTGGGGCCAGCTCGCTGTCGGTAATTCCAAAAACACTTTTCGCAAATTTCTGGCCGCTACCTATGGCCGGGATCTGTTGCTCGAAATTCGGGAGGCTTAGTCATGGCTGATGCAGGACTGTTTGATATTATCGGTTCATCCTTGCTGGGTATCGGAACCGGCGGCATAGCGACCATCGCTCAAAACATTTTTGGCGGTATTTCCGGTTGGATCACTGAATGGCAGAAGCGCAAAACAATTGAGCTTCAGCACAAGCAAGAAATGGTGATGGCGGATAAGCAGATTGAAGTCATGCGTGTTGAAGGCGAAGTCGCTGTTCAGCAAGCGCGTGAAGAACGGGCCATGACTGAAACCATAATCGACGGCCAGAATTACCAGCAATCCTTGCTGCATGACAGCGCAACCTATTCTCGGGGCAAAGAGAAGACTTGGGCAGATTTTCTGCTGGTTGTTGCGGACTTTGTGCGGGGCATCACGCGCCCAACTATGACCGTATTTCTATGCTGGATAACATGGTCTACATATCAACATTTCACAGGCTACTTGGCCGAATCCAATGTGCTGGTTAGCAGCGATACAGCAAATGAGATGGTTCGTTACATCGTCATGAATACCGTTTTCATGTCCAGTTCTGCTGTGGGTTGGTGGTTCTCTTCCAGACCTTCGAACAAGGCTAAGGCTGCGGCATGAGCCAGAGTTTAGGAACGTTCCTTAAAGGTCTGTTTACCAAGGCCGAAGCCGCTAGAAAGGATAAAGAAGCGGTTTGGGCCTTGGATTACTTGCAGGAAAAGGGCGAGTACAGTCCGAAAGAGATGGAGAAAATCAAGCGTAGCAAAATGTTTGTTCCGGCTACCAGAGTCAAAATGACAACGGTTCGTTCGCAGCTTATGGATTTGCTTTTTCCTTCTTCCGGTGAACGCAACTGGGGACTTAAGCCTTCACCAAATCCGGAACTTCATCCAACGGTTATTGAGAACTATCGTAATCAGGCTTTGCAGAATGGTCAGGAACTTTCAGATGATGACATTGAATCCTTTGTTGAGAAGCAGGCAAAAGCATCCTCCGATGCAATGAGTAATGAGATTGCTGACCAGCTGGTTGGTAGTGGCGATCGTCAGTCATACCTTTCGGTTTGTAAGAGCGTAATCAATCAGAAGCTTAAATATGGAACCGGAATCCTAAAAGGGCCGCTTGTCCGTGAAGAATTCAGAGATGGGTACATTATCGATGAGGATGGGACGTGGACGCTTGAGAAGTCGCAGGTAAAAGAGCTGCGCCCGTTTTATGAAGCTGTTTCAGTCTGGAATATCTACCCTGATCCAAATGCTACGGATGCTCTGAGCTGTGAATATGTGATTCAGGATCACGTCTATAATCGTCAGGAAGTGCGCGATTTAAATGATTACCCAGGCTTTAAAGCTAAGGTCATAAGCCAGTATCTTCGCGATAATCCCGATGGCGATCTGGATGCAAAATCTTCATACCGTATCAGAAACGATAAAACTGGATCCGGCCGCAAGATCGAGAACCGTTACCGTGTGTATGAATTCTGGGGAACTCTCAGCGGTGAACAGTTGCAGAGTGCGGGAGTCGAAATTCCCGAAGAGGATCTTGCAGAAATTTTCCCAGCCAATATCTGGATGATTGGCGACAAAGTTATCAAAGCGGTCATTAATCCGCTTGAAGGCGCAACTATTCCTTACCAGTTCGATTACTTTGTAGAAGACGAAGATTCTATATGGGGTGACGGATTGCCTACTTTGCTACGCCACCCTCAGAAAGCTCTCAATTCATCCATGCGGATGTTGATTGATAATGCTGCTGTTTCCTGCGGTCCTCAAGCTGCGGTTAATGCTTCTGCCTTCATGCAGGGCGAAGACTTCCGCGACATTCATGCTTTCAAAGTCTGGCCTTTCAAATCCATCGAAGATGCCCGTAACGCGGTCCATTTCTGGTCAATGCCTTCTTATACGAATGAGCTGCTTGGTCTTGTGCGTGTTTTCAACGACATGGTTGATGATATGTCTGTTCCCCGTTTTATGTCCGGTGACGGTTCCCAGATGAGCGGAGCCGGCAAAACTGCGCGTGGCCTTTCCATGCTTATCGGAGCAGCGCACCAGATTTTAAAGGATCTGGTCAAATCATTTGATGAAAACATCACCCGTCCGTTTTTCCGCAAAATGTATTTCTGGAACATGCAGTTCAATGAACGCAGGGATATCAAGGGCGACTTTGAAATCATTGCTACAGGCTCCTCGGTGCTCATGGCCAAAGAGGTTCAGCTTGAAAGGATGCAGTCCATTCTAGCCATCACCGACAATCCCAGATTCGAGGGCTGGGTGGATGATGAGCGTCTTATCAAAGAAATTTTCAGCAATCTTGAATTGCCCGAAGGCATTCTCAGAAACACTAAGGAACGAGAAAGCTGGGAAAAGGAAAATGCCATGCAATCAGCCAGAGCAAACATAGGTGCGCTTGTTGAAGAGATGCAGAAGCAAGGCATGGATGTTCCGCAGGGATTGCTTCAAACGCTTCAGCAACAAGTTGGGCAGGTGATGCCCGAACAGGGAGGGCAGAATGAAGCTAGTGGATTTGCGGCGTAAGCCGACCAAAGAAAAACCGGATTCGAAACCGGTTGCTGTTTCCGAAGACGATTTTCCATATGGGCTGAGGATTCATCTTGAAGACGAATCTGTCACCAAGCTTGGGCTGAAGGTCAAGGACATCAAGGTCGGCTCAACTATCAAGCTTCAAGCCGAAGCTTATGTGTGCGGGATAAGTGCTCAACCGGATGGCAAAGGAAAAAGGATTGAATTGCAGCTCGTGAAGATGGGTATCGGTTCGGATGGAAGTTTTGAAGATGGCTTTAAAGAGGGATCGGAGAGTGAAGATGGATAGCCGTGAAGTTCTTGCTGAGCTGAATGAGCTTGGGACCGGTAAATCTATCCGGCTGATTAAACAATTTTTAGAGCTGAAAATTTTAGAGGAAAAGGACTCCCTTGTAACGGCTGCTGTGGACAAGGTTCCGCAGACTCAGGGCAAAATTCAAGGGTTGCAGGAAATTTTAGATGATCTGACTCCGGTTCCGGAAACTGGAAAGAGTCAAGACGCATATTCGTAGGAGGAAGTGATGGGAAGCGAAGATCTACACGCAAAGGATGAAGTAGTTGAACAGGACGAAACAACAGAGTCGGAAGAATTTGAGCAAGGTTTCACGGAAGCTGAATCTGCTTCTGAATCTTTGAATGATGATTCTGAAAACGACCTTGATGATGGGCATGACGGTGATGCCCAGTCAGAAGAAATGGACGACGATGATACGTCCGCTTCAGACCAGAGCTTATCCGAAGAGGATGAATCCGGCAGTGTGCAGGATTCTGCGGACACAGGCGATGAAACTTCCGAAGGTGATTCTCTGGCTGAAGGGCGCGATGTTCTTGACCGCTACTTCAATGATCAAACGGGAACTGCTGGTGGCGAAGATCCGCAAACACTAGCTCTGGTCGATCCTGATGAAGATATAGCTGATGATGTGAAGGATATCCTGCGGGTTAATCCTGATTATGAAAAGATCCTTTTGGAGGATTCCGATCAGGGAAAACGAATTAGAGCGAACCTGCATGAATTCGGAGCTGAAGCAGCTGTTCCTATGCTGGAGTCTATTTGGCAGTCGCAGGAAGTTTCAGCAAGGATTGATGCCGTTACTCGCAGCCATGAGCAGGATGAACGCAAGAATCACTTTGCGAAAGTAGGCAAGGCTCATCCTGATTATATGGAACTTGTCGCTGATCCTGCAAAGAAAGAGGAACTCGGGAAGTTCACTAGTAACGTTACCAGTTGGATTGAAACTCTTCCTTACAAAGAAGCACAACTGGCTTTTAAAGTAACAAAATCCGGCAGTGCTTCAGAAGTGTCCGAACTGTTGACCAAGTATAAAAAAGCAACTTCCGGAAAGGTGGATAAGGTTGATCGGAATAAAGCCGCAGCCGTTATTGCCGTTCCCGGTAAACGTAAAGGCTCGCCGCCATCAAAGCCGGATTCTAATGATTTCGGTGCTGGTTTTGATGATGCAGCTGATAAGTAGGAGATCAAAATGGCTTTAACTGAATATGGAGATATCAGCCCCAGAACTGCTGGTTTTGCAGTACCTGGATTTTTGGAAAGGGCTTCACATTTTAATATTTTCGGTATGTTCGGGCAGTCTCTTAAAATGCCTCAGAACAAAGGGCAGACCATTAAATGGCGTAAATATAATGCGCTTGCTCCAGCTCTTACTCCGATTGTTGAAGGTGTTACCCCTGCCGGTAAAAAGCTGAGCAAGACAGACGTTACCGCTGTTTTGAAACAGTACGGTGATTATATCGAACTCACTGATGTAATCGAAGATACTCACGAGGATCCAGTCCTTAGTGAGTCCATGGATATTCTCGGTGAACAGGCTGGAGTTACTCTTGATATGGTTTTGGAAGGAATCCTCAGAGGCGGAACAAATGTAATTTATTCCGGTGGAACTGCTCGAAACGCTGTCGTCAAGCCAATTACTAAAGGGATGCAGCGTCTGGCTACTCGCGCACTTAAAAAGCAGAGAGCCGGAAAGATCACCAAGGTTCTTAGTTCCACCGTCCATTACGGAACAAAACCCGTTGCCGCTTCATATATTGGGATCACTCATTCTGATTGTGAATCTGACATTCGGGATTTGCCAGGATTTGTTCCTGTTGAAGAATACGGCCAGCTCACTCCTTATGAAAACGAAATCGGCAAGGTGGAAGATACCCGCTATGTGGTTTCCACTTCCATTGAACCTATTGTCGATGCCGGGGGCTTAAAAGGAGCTTCAGGCAGTGACATGCTTTCTGAATCCGGTACAAACGCTGACGTATATCCCATCTATATCATTGGAACCAATGCCTACGGTGATGTTGCTCTAAAGGGCAAAGATTCCATTGTTCCGAAAGTCGTTAATCCAAAGACTCCAAGTAAAAGCGATAAGCTGGGCCAGCGCGGTCACGTAGGTTGGATTACCTATTACACCGGCGCAATTTTGAATGACGCCTGGATGATTCGCCTTGAAGTGGCAGTAACAGAAACACCGTCTGACAGTTAAGAGGAATGAATATCATGGCTGGTAAAAATGAAAGTGAAAATTTGGCAAAAGAGGCTACTAGTGCGAAGGCGCAAGAGACTCCCGTTAATTCTGAAGCCGATGATCTGAAAAAGCAACTTGCTGAAGCAAAAGCCGCATTGAAAACTGCTGATGAAGAAAAGGTAAAACTCGAAGGCGATCTTGATCTGGAAAAGAAAGCGCGTGAAGACGCAGAAGCTGAAAACCGCAAACTTGATGACCACGTTGCCAAGCTCGAAGGCTCCGAAATGGAACGCCAGAAAGCGGAAGAAAAAGTGAAGATCGTCATTGCGGAAGGTGAAGGCTCAGAAGGACGGGATGATGTCTTTGTCGGTGTGCAGGGTATTTCATATCAAATTAAGCGTGGCGTTGAGGTGAAAGTACCCAAATCCGTTTACAAGGTTCTGACTGATTCTGCCTCAACTGTTTATGAAGAAAGCGGTGACGGAGAAGATATCGAATATACTGCCCGTCCAGTTCCCCGTTTCAATATAAAGGTTGTGGAATAATGATTGCCGGCGAAGCTGTTAGAGATATTCGCATAGCTCTGCACGACCCTGACTGTGTGCGCTTTAGTGATGATGTGTTGCTACTGCATCTCACTCGCGCACAGCGTCAGGTCGTTATGATTCGGCCTGATTCAAACTCTTGCGTAGAGCGTGTGAAGTTGGAAGCGAATTCAACTAAACAGGAAGTTCCTGACCAGGGCCGGTTTATCGGTCTGGTCAGGAACGTAAAAGCGGATGGCTCTCCTGGAACTGCAATTACGTCCGTTGATCGTTCTTCGCTGGATGATTCAAATCTGCTCTGGCACATGGATCCACCTTCCGAAATTATCGACAACTACGCTTTTGAAGAGAAAGTGCCGACTGTCTACTGGGTAACGCCGCCACCTGCTGAGAATGTTCGGGTTGAACTCGAATATTCACGCAGGCCCGGTCCGCTTACTCACGGTGAACAGGACATGGAGTTGTCGGATATCTTCCTTGGGCCCATCGTAAATTACGTTCTCTATCTGTGTTTGGCTGTTAACAGCACTTCACCAACTAACTGGCAGAAGGGCATGGATAATCTACGTCAGATGTACGTTTCTCTTGGTGAAGAAGCCAAGGCGCGTCTACTCATGAGTCCAAACGCAAGCAAGCAGGGTGGCGGCAATGGTTAAATTGCTTACTGTCGGCTGGCGTGAATTTTTGCCACTGGCTCAACCTGCCCTGTCTCGCTGTCCAGTTCCTCAAATCATTTCAGAGCTCAGGAATTCAGCAATCAAATACTGCAAGCAAACGCGAGTCTGGAGACATGTTTCAGACCTGATGGATGTCTACAACGGTGAGTGCCGCTATGTGTTTGTGACTCCTCCTGATGCAACTGTAGCTGATACTTTAGAAGTCCGTTTCAACGATTATTCACTGCTTGAAATGGATGACAGAATTGTACGCGATGAACCCGGTGTACCCGGCTACTATCAAATTGAAGAACCGGGTTTTGTCCGTCTGATTCCATGTCCGCGTGAAGATGCAACCGCCATGCTCCAAACTGTGAATGCTCTTGCTCCGTCTGTTACGGCCGCAACCTGTCCGAAGTTTCTTTTAGAGACTCACGGACTGGCCATTGCTGCGGGAGCCAAAGCCGAACTCATGCTTGTTCCCGATAAAGGGTGGTCAGATCCGGCCAGATCGCAGGTTGAACAGCGCAAGTTCGATGGAGCTATGGCTGAGATTAGAGTCAAAGAAATGCGTGGCGGAACCAATAAAAAGCTTGAGATGCGCAGTGGAAATTACTTTTAAGGAGAGGTTTAATGGATACCTGTAAGTCAACTTATCTGAAAGACAAACTGGCTGGTCATGTTCTCAAAGGGGTTGTTTATCAGCCTCCTGAAAAGGTCTATCTGGCTCTTTTTTGTTCTGGAATTATCGAGACAGATTCCGAAGCTGTGAAACTTCAAAAGAACGGGGCTATTCTGGCCGCTCTGCGTATGGGCGATCTGGTCGGAGCTAAGGAACTTTCGTTTGATTCAAACTACGAACGGCAGCAGATCATTTTCGGAACTGAACCAGTTAACGGCAAGCTTCTAAACAGTGATGAAATCCGCTTCCCTCAATTCACTGATGATGCCGGTTTTGTCTCGCATTTCGCTGTCATGGATTCGTTCTCTGATGGCAATGTTTTGTATTTTGGGCAGTTGGAGCTGGGCCGCCTTGTTTACATGGGTGACACCTTCCATGTGCGTCTTGAAACCCTTTCTATTGAGGACGGTTAGTTTTGATTCTGTCTGGATGCATAGGCGGCCATGGTGTTGCTGAGTTCAGTTTCGGGGGTGGTTTCTGCCATTTTGAAGCTGAAGGTTCGGGCAAGGCTATGAGTCGTTCAACTACAGAACTTACAGGATCACTTGAACTTTTTGATACTGGTCATTGTGAAAGTGAATCATCCATTTCAACGCAGTCCGTCCATACTCTGATGAAGATCGGAGATATTTATTCTGTCAGTTCTGCTTTCTCAGATTCGCTGGTTAAGCGGCAGGGGATCGGGCCGGCAATTACTTTTGAGGGGAAGAGTTTATGATAAGTCTTAAAAATCTGGCGGAGAGTTTCATCACTTCCGCTATCTCGGATACAGCAACGGAAATCACGATTCCCGCCGATCATGCTGATCTGTTTCCAAGCTTGCTTGCTGGCGATCATTTTAGATGTGCGCTGGTGAATCCTGCAACGAGTGCGGTTGAATGGATTAACGTGACGGCTCGTAACGGGAACGTGCTGACTGTCTCCCGTGGCGAAGAGTCCGTTACTGCTATGCCGTTCCCTGTAGAAAGCCGTATCCATTTAAGGATGACCGCTGCGACTTGGGAAGAGATGGCCAGTGAATGCTGGATGCGTCCCAAGGATCAGAGCGGAGAAGCCGTGATTCCGCAGTTTATTGATTCGACTCATTTTTCAGTAGCCGGTGATTACACGGACTTTTTCAAAACAAACAGAGCAATCAAATCTTACCCGAACTTGTCAGTCGGTTTTGTAGAATCTGCCATTTTCGCGGATGATAAGACCACTGTAAAAGTAATTGAAATGGTTGTGCCGGATCCGCTCAGTCACATTGAAGCAGGTCTTGATCCGGACGCACTGGCCAAACGTACTCTCTCAAATGAAGAACTGCTCGGGTACATGACTCCGGTTCCCGTAATTACAATGGAAGCTTTAGAAGTGGATGGCGGAACATTGGTACATGGAACAATCAGCCATCCTGTTGCCGGTAATGCATATCCGGATTTAACTGAATTTCAATTTTCTCTGCCGGATAATGTCACTGACTTTGCGCTTACTGGTCTTAGTTTTCAATTACGTGTGCCTATTGTTATGGAGGAAAATTCCCCGCAAGCGATCGGGCCTATTTCCTGCCGCGCTGCTCAAATGTCCCTGATTCTGTCGGATCATTCTGATTTGATTACTTTATCAGCCCGTTACGTGGGGATCAGCGCAGGCGTTACTTTGGCTTATGCCGATACTCAGGAAGGTTACCCAGGTGCGGATGTAAATGCTGATGGTGCGAAGCTTCCGGCTTGCACTGTTGGACTGAATAATCCCAGCGGTAAATCTATTTTAAGTGGTAGGCCGGAGTTTGAGATTACGGGTGCAGAATTAACGGTTCTTGAAGGGACAACGAAGGATGTTTTGAAGACTTCTAAGGAGATATTTCAAAATGATGAGATCGTTACCGACCAGGGTGAAAGTGTAATCGGGGCAGTGACAACTGAAGAAGGTGTGGTTTTTAATCCTTGGGCTTCATTTAAATTAGAAGATACTGGTGAGCTTGGAGCAACTATCACGGATTCGTCTAGTAACGGTAGGGACTTAACAGTCACAGGTACTTCCGGGCACACTCCGTCAGTTTACATAGTCGAAGATGGAATGAATGGAATACTGTGGAACAACTGTATGGTTGGATATCAGGACGGCAGTTATGCTTCTATTCCATTTGGTACAGGGCGGCCAATAAGCTTTTGTTGTTACTTAAAAGATATCTATGCTGTTGATGTGGGAAACACATACAACTTCTTTGCTGGGTTTGAGGGGGCTGGTGGATACATTGCAAGAATGGGAATAGCTAAAGCCGTTGATCATTATAACTTTGGTATATGGACAAACACACTCTCTAATAACTCTCAGGGACCGGATCTACCGCTTAATACTTTTGATACACCAAGGCATGTCGCAGTTGTTATAGATGGCACTGATATCAAAATCTATCTGGGTGGTGTGTTGAACTCAACAAAGGTAGATGCTGCAACATTGTCGGACTATACACTCCAGAACTTTCACCTTGGTGGAGACAATCTTGCCAACTATCCCTTCAATGGAAAGATGTTTGAGCCAATCTTATTTGACAGGGCACTGACCGCAGAGGAAGTGCTTGATGTTATGTCATGGACGAATCCTACATTTTCCGCACCTATCAGTTTGCCCCTAGCTCCAGTAAAGGCGTTCAAAAAGTCAGTCGTAGGCGCAACTATTGCGATCGGTGCAACAGATGAAATTCTCAGCAAAGAAACCCCTCTAACTTTGGGTGTGGGATCTACAACCTCGTCCATCGTTCTGACTTCCGACACTTCGATCAAAGACAAGATCTACACTGACGGTTCCATACATAAAAACATTAAGTGTGACGGGCAGGTCGTTGCCGTTGCAAGTGTCATCGAAGCGGTAGTTGAGTCGAAATTCATAACTACCGTAACCCTTACTACACCACTCGCTCAAATTCCGACAGAAGTCGCTCTTTCAGATTGCTTCTCCATTCCTTCCGCAATTGAATCCTACGCCATAAACGGTTCAGCCTTAAAGTTCACAGGAACCAAGGTTGATATATCTGATCCTGCTGCAAAGCGTCTGGCCTTGAAAGTAGTAGGGGCTGATTCTCTGCGTGTAAAAGCTACCAAGATTTATGCCGAGGAGGGTGTTTAAATGCCAGTTGTTAAAGTTGACGATCAGCCGGGCGGAGCTGCGCTCTGGGAAGAAGTTGCTGCACGTCCTGCTTCCGAATTTGATCTCAGTCTAGTCAGTGAAGATTCAAGGGAAGCTCTTCGTAACGCTACTACTCTTGAAGAATTTAAAATAGCATCCCTGACAATTCAGTATGGGCGCGAAGCAGCCTTAACTCTTCTCGGGCTGACAGAGTAAACATGTTTGAAGTTACTGTCTTTTCCGGCATGAAGCCTGCCCTTGCTTCTCACCTCCTGGAGCCTGGGCAGGCTGAAACTGCTGTAAACTGTCTGCTTGAATCCGGCGAGATTCGTCCTCTTGGCGGCTTGCTGAAAGTGGACAGCATACAGGGCGCGGCAGGTACTATTTACCGTTATCAGGACAAGTGGCTGTCATGGGTTGGCCGTGTGATCCTGCGTGACGGTCCCATTGCTGGTGATCAGAAAGAACGGGTTTACGGCACTGATGATGAGGGCGCGTTTCTGTTTTGCAACAGTGATGAACTTGAAAACAATACCCTCAAAAATCGCTATTCTCTGGGTGTTCCATCTCCGGATTCTGTTCCCTTAGTAACCGTTTCCGGTACTGGCGTTGAAGAGTCGGATATCGTTTCCCGTGTTTATGTGTACACGCTCGTTTCCGATCTGGGAGAAGAGGGGCCACCGTCCGCTCCATCTGCTGTTGTGGACGTTCAGGAAGGGCAGACAGTCAATGTTTCGGGGTTGAACAACGTCGCAGAAGGTTTTCGGCCTATATCGCTGATACGGATTTATCGGACTGTTGCAGGGACTGAAACATCTGAATTCCATTTTGTAAAAGAGCTTGAAGCGGGAACCGTAAGCTTTGCGGATTCCGTACCTGATTCGGATACTGCCGAAGTTATGGTTTCACGGTACTGGGAACCGGCTCCGCAAAAGCTTCAGGGGCTGACTTCTCTGCCGGGCAACATGTTTGCAGGATTCAAAGGGAACGAAATTTTCTTGTCAGAGCCGGGCTATCCTCACGCTTGGCCTGATGCATATGGCATGTCTGTTCCTCATGAGATTGTGGCCATGGAATCAACTGGAAACACGCTGGTGATTCTCACTCGTGCAAATGTCCATACCATCACAGTTGATGATCCTTCTCTGTCGGTTCCGAACTGTTTGGACGGCTATCTTCCCTGCACTTCCGCAGCTGGAGTTGTGGCGTCTCCTTTCGGTGTAATTTTTCCAAGTCTCAACGGGCTGTATCTGGTTCAACCGGGCAGTGTTCCTCAAAACATCACCGCTGGAATTTTCACGGAAAAAGACTGGAGAGCGTTAAAGCCGGATTCCTTTAACGGAGTCTGGCATGCCGGGCAGTATATCTGTTTCCATGAACCGGGCGCGGGGTTTGTTTTCGATCCTATATCAAAGCTCCTAACCAAGCTCGGATTCCATTGCACCGCTCTGACAGTTGAGCCGGAAGGAAGGCTTCTTCACGTTGCATATCCGGCAGGAACACAGACCATAATCAGCCAATGGGATGGTTCTGATTTTTCTTTGAGAAGTGAATGGGTGTCCGGTGAAATGCGGACTAAGGAGCCAGTAAACATGGAGGCCGGGATTGTTTTGGCTGACTACGCCAATGCGCCGGATGATAGCTTTCTTAAACAACCACTTGAACTTTCTTGCGTAGGGTCTGACATGGCCGGAGCTGTTTGTTTGGGCGGTGATTCAAACAGTTTCTACAGGGTTCAGCGTAAAGGTGAAGTATATTTCATTCTGATTGCTGACGGTAAGCAAGTGTTTGAAGGTCGGATTAAAACAGACCGTCCATTCATCCTTCCAGCTGGATATGTGGCAACCCGTTTTCAGATGGGAATAGTCAGTGATATTCCGATTTCCAAGGTGGATATAGACCCTGCAATGGGGGATCTTTTATGAAGCTGCCAATGCTTCCTGCTGTTCATGCAGGCAATATTATGCATTTTCTGAATCAGCTCCGGACTGTGTTGAAGCTCCGTTTATACGGAATTCCAAACCCTATGCACCGTGTGGTGACCTTTAATGATCTGGTTGAACTGGGACTTGTCTCCGAGGATGAGGCCCGTAAGCAGGCGGTGAAAAGATGAATCCAAAGTTTAGACTTATTCCATATTTAGAGTGGGATGGCATCCGTTCATTCCCGGATAGTTACATCAAAGATCTTTTTGAACGGATCGAAGTAGAAGGCCACGCTGATACCGTTTTTTATGAAGAAAAAATTCATAGCGCGGATGGGTTTGTGAAGGTCTTAAAGGATGCAGTTGCGTGGATTGTTGTGCAGGACGAAATAGCAGTTGGTTTGGTTTGGCTGGACCGTCATGAAGGGCGTTTTGCCCGCATGCACTGGGTTGTTTTTGAAGCCTGTCCCCGTCGTGATCTTATTGAATTGGGGCGATTCACATACAATGAAATTTTGAACATGAAGAACAATGCCGGTGAGTATATTTATGACATGTTGCTGGGTTACACCCCGATCAGAAACAAGTCAGCAGTCAAGTTTGTAATGCGTTGCGGAGGGCAACTCTGTGGCTAAATTCCAAATGGTGCTTGGATAGCGAAGGAAGGCAGAAGCGAGCCTGTGGCAGTTCTATCGATAACAAGAGAGATGATGTCATGAAGATTTATACAAAAGTTGTGATTGATATGGCGACTGGTGAAGTCGAACACGAAGAGTCCTTTGAATATAACGGACCTGTTGCCCTTTGCGGTGGAAGTGGCGGAGGCGGCAGTGATTCAATTGATGAAAAGTACAATGATCGCATGGCTACTATTTACGAAGCGCAACAGGGTATGGCCGAAGACTATTTTGATTTCTGGAAGTCTGATTATCAGCCCATGGAAAAAGAGCAGATTGCCGCTAACCGCAAATTGATTCCACACCAGACTGCACTTGCGGAAGAGCAAATCACTTCAAGCAGAGAGCTTCTACCACTCCAGACTGAAGCCAGCAAAAAACAACTGAATGTGCGTCAAGATTTTATGGATGAAGCTCAGAAGGGCGTTGATGTTAATAGCCGTGTTTCACAGGCAGAAGCTGACGTTAAACAGGGATACGGCCTTGCAGGAATGCAGGCTCAGCGCAATTACTCGCGGACTGGTCAAAATGTGAACTCTGGTCATTTTGCAGGAATGCAGAAGGATCTTGCTCTTTCGCAAGCTAAGTCTGTTGCCGGAGCCAGGACCAAAGCACGTAGAACAGCAAAAGATGAAAATTTTAATCGTTTGAAGTCTGCCGCTTCATTCGGAATGGCATAGGAGGTCATTATGGGTATGGGAATGTTTAATGTCGATAATCCAGGTGATCGCGCCATGGCAGGAATGCAGGGTGCATCAAATACTGCTGCCATGATGAGCAGAAAAACTCCGACTCCAGGCAAGCCTGAAAAGACCGGCGGAGGTGCGGCTATGTCCACTTTTTCCGGTGGAATGATGGGAATATCAGCCGTGCAAGGCATGACTGAGGCCGGAATTATTGGTGCATCGACTGCTGGAGCAACTACAGCTGCCGCCGCAGGAACAGGGGCCGCCGTAGCAGGTGGAACCGCTGCTGCTGCCGGGACTGCTGCTGCGGCCGGAACAGCTGCCGCTGGTGCAACCGCCGCCGGAGCAACTGCCGCTGCTGGTGCTACAGCCGCAGGAACGATAGGCGGAGCCGCCGCCGCAGGTTCAATGGCTGGTCCGATTGGGCTTGGTGTAGGGGCTGCTGTTGGCCTTGGTATGTATTTATTCGGATAGGAGATTGTCATGAGTGGATTTGGAATGGCGGGAGACGAATACGCAGGTCAGCTTGTCGGGGCAATGGGTTCATTAACTGGTATGATGAATGATTATACTGATGGCCAGCAAACGGATCGGGCATTTAATTCTTTGGCTTCGGGTAATGGAATGCCGAAGAACGTAAGTCAAAGAAGTCAGAGTAAAGCCTATGCAATGCATCGTGAACGTGAGGCGGCAGAACAGTCGCAATTCAATAAGTCTGTTCGGCTGGAAACAGAGCGGCTTGTTGGCGAATTGCAAACTAATAATTGGGACTTTGATGCCGTTAAAGCTCCTACAACCTTGGCCGGAATTTCTGCGTTTGGTCATGCCGCAGATGTGGCCACTAAATTTCAAGACGGCAAAGAAGCTCTGCGTAAAAAGCGTATGGGTAGAATCGATAAAGAGTATCAGGATTTTCGAAAGGTAGGCGGGGATGCACTTAAGTCTTTAGACGAAGGCAACTTTGACGGGGCAGTTATCGATATGAAAAGAGCTTCTGAAATGGCTCCCATGCCCTATCGCCTTACAGATTTTGATCAGCGTTCTAAAACATACGGCATTGAATTTCGTTCTGATAAAGAGGGCGGCTGGACTGGCACAGGCAGGCGGCTGACCGTAGGGCAAACCGGGGATGCAATCAGAGAGTTTTTATCCGGCGAAAAGGTAGCTCTTGACGGTAAAGCTTATAACCCTGTTTTTGCTGGAGCAGCTGACCGTTACATGGAAGCTACTCGCCAGGGAAATGCTGAAGTGATGAAAGATCCTTCAAAGTGGATCCCGCTGGTTAATAAGCAAGGGCATCTCGTTCACGCAGTGCCGCAGAACAGTCCCGATTATTCGCAGGGCGTTCAATACGTAGTGCTTGATGAAGATAACGGCAGTACTTCAATTGTTGATTCATTAGATAAGCTACCCGGCTATGTTCGCACTTCAGTTGATCTGCGCGAAAAACGTGCAGGACTTGCCAAGACCGGGGCGGATATTGCTCATACCGAAGCTCAAACTGGTAAAGTTTATGCTGATACAGGTAAAAGTCGTGCTGATACTCGAAAAACTGATGCTGATACTCAGAAGACTTTAGCGGAAACTCAAGGGCTTCCAGATAAGCAAGCGCGTGAGAAAGTTGGTGATATGCGAAAAGCTCTAGGTGATGCGCTTAAGCCGTTCCATTTGAAAGGAACTACTCTTCTAGATTTAGATACAGGTGAATTTACCAGTGAGGGTAATAACGCTTTTAACGATGCATCAAAGTTAGTCGATGACTACAAAGGTGGACAGTGGGTTCCTAAATCCCAAACTGACAAGGCCAGACTGAAATCCGCATGGCAGGCAATTGAAATATATGAGCAGGTTTTGAAAGCTGGTTCTGATTTTGTTCCGGCTGAAGATCCAGAACAGCGCAAGCAGGTTGATGAAGTTAAGTTGCTTATTAAACAGCACGGAATTCAAGGTGCTCGTAGGATTCTTGAAAGTAAGTCTGAGATCAGATCTAAACAGATTCCCGCTGGAGTAAGCCAACAGGGTTATGGTGGTTAATATGGATATGAATACACTTTTCGATCAGGCTGTCAGTGAACTGCAAGCAGAAGGAAATAGAAAGAATGTAATGCCGGACTCTCCTGAAAAGGGAAGTCCGGTTTATTCTTTTGAAACTACAAATCAGAATGGTCCTGAACTAATTCCAAAAGATTCCCCAGCTGGTGATGACGCAGGATATGGATTCGGAATGTTTGATCCACTTGTCGCTCCTGTTGTTGAAATGGGGCGCGGTGTTGCTGCTGGCCAAGCCGGACTTGGTGAATCGTTCGGTGGCGGTATGCAATGGCTGGGTAACCGCATTGGAAGTGATTCTGTTGCTGAAGCCGGTGAGTCGATCGCTGACTATTATAAGCCTGTGCGTGAATCTTACGCAGCTCCTAAACGTCTACAAGGTAACGTGATGGATGATCCATCACTTTTAGCCAAGGGCGATTGGTGGACTTCTCAGATTGGTAATCTTGCGCCTTCACTTGGCGCGGCCATGATTCCTGGTGCGGCAGTGGGTAAGCTTATTAATATTGGTGGTAAGGCTATGAGTCTAACCCCGCAACTTATCGAGCGGCTTGCGCGGATCGGGCAGGCTGTTGGAGCTGGAGCAGGCGGTGGTGCTATGGAAGGTTCCAGCACATACCGTGAAGTTTTAGAGAAAGGCGGCAGTGAAGAGGAAGCAGCTCGTGCTGGTGAAATGATGTCTTTGGCCAGTGCGGGGCTGAATGCAGTTTCATTTGGGAAAATGTTCTCCAAAGCTGGGCAAGGTGTTGCAGCTAAAACAGCCAAGCATGTTAGTTCTGGGGCTGTCGAAGGAATTAGCGAATGGGCAGAAGAGCCGACTGAGTCTATTTCAAAGGATCTTGCTCATTATATAACGACCGGGGAAATGAAACCCGGTGTTTTTGAGCGCGTGAAGCAGGCCGCCAAAGAAGGTGTGAACGTTATTGGTCCGGCTGCACTGACAGGCGCAGGCGGTTCGGTCATGTCTGGTCCTGCCGGATTGTCTGAGGAAACCAAGGTTTCTGATGATAAGATGATAGCCAACATCGAACAGGTTAAGCAGGGAATGACTGTTGATCTGCTTGCTGATGATAAAACTGTTCAACCTGAAAAAGCCGCTGCGCCCGATACCCGTACTCCTGTTCAAAAAATGAGTGAGTTCTATGGAAAGCAGGAAAAAATACTTGGCAAAGAAACGCTAAAAGAATCCGGACCGATAGATTTAATTGATTCTGAGCACGAGACTCCGCAAGGTATGGCTGGCCTGAAAGGTGACATTCAGGAACGTTACAGATTCAAGCCTGAACCGGAGCTTGAGGTCCGCATTGAGCGTGAAATGGCAATGCGCGATGGCTGGCGGCCATCGTCTTTTGATGATTCAAGTTCGCTGTCACCTTCGCAGGAGCCTGATGTTTATACTCCGTTTGAACGGGAAGATCTATTTAGAGGCGCGGATCCGGAGGTTGTGTCTCAGCCTGATTATGATCTTCAGCAGCATGAAGGAGTGAGTTCTAACAGAGATCAGGGCGGATCTCTGGAAGACGTATGGGATATTGCCGTGCGTGAACTGGAACAGCTTGAAAGTCCGGAGGTTATTGAAGCGTCAGGGCAGCAAGACGCTTTGCCGTTAAACCGTCCAGACGTCCAGACGTCAGAGCTTGATGCTTTGCCGGAGCTGGGAAGTGAAGACGTTTTTGATACTGCTGTTCAGGAATTGCAAGACGAAGTTACAGGCGGTTTGCCGTCAGAACGTCTTGACGTCAAGACGGCAGGCTTAAAAGGTAATGAATCTGTGCTGGAACATACAGACGGGCAAGATGCAATTAGGTATGAAGTTCGAGAACTTGAAGACGTCGTGCCTTCTCATGACGTTCATAAAAATTTTATCAGACATCCTTCATATCCTAAAGAAGCGCAGGAACGCCCTTATCACTCTGATGCAGCTGAGCAGCAAAAGGTTAAAAAACATGCTTCACCGCTTAAGCCTCGTCACTTTATAAATGATAATCCTACAGCTGCAAGTGGTCCTCCGATTATTACTTCTGATGGAATTACGCTTGGCGGTAATTCCCGTATTATGTCTTTGGCTCTCGCTTATGACCAGGATAATGGCCAGTCTACTAAGTATAAGAATACGCTAAGACGAAAGGCTAAACAGTTTGGCCTTAAGCCTGAAGAGCTCAAAACAATGAAAAATCCTGTTTTGGTTAGAGTCCTTCAGGATGAAGTAAATGACCTTTCCAGATCCTCCAGAATCTACAATCAGGATTTTACTCAAGGATTGGATCCAAAAGCTGAAGCTGTTTCGCGTGGAAGGATGCTCTCCAGAGATTCCCTTGCTAGTCTTGGCCGTGGACTCGGTTCTTTTGATACTTTGCGTCAGTTTCTTGATTCAACAAGATCAACTGATTTTGTCAGTAGTTTAAAAAATGATGGTGTAATTGAGGATACACAGCATGGACGTTTGTTCAACAAAGAAACCGGACTTTTAAACAGTGATGGAAAAGATTTTGTTGAGTCTACCTTGCGTGGTGTTGTGGTTGATAACTATGATGTTCTTGATATGGCTCCTCCATCTGCTTTAGCTAAGTTGGATAGAGCTTTACCTGCCCTTATTCAGGCAAATAGTAGAGGGGAAGGTTGGAGTCTTAATTCCCCTATTCAAGATGCTTTAAGGATTGCCGGAAAAGCCAGAAGTGAATCTATTTCGGTTAAGCAGTTTCTTAATCAGGGACAACTTATTGAAACTGTTCCCGGCTTAAATGATAAGAAGACAAGAGTTCTTGCTGATGCGTTGGGAGCAAGACAATGGGAAGGTGTAAAAGCACAGAAGTTCCAGTTTTTTTGTGAAGAATATGCAAAATTTGCAAGTATGACGGATGGCGGTCAGGGGCTACTTCCCGGTGTGTCTATTCCGAAGCCGGAAGAAAGTTTTGACAAGGCTTTTATTGAGAGTATAAATGACAAGAAGGAGATTATTAAAGATGTATCAAGTACCTCAAGCCATTTGGAATCAGATAGCTCAGACTCAAAAACTCAGAACCAACTGGGCGAAGGGACTGTTTCCGGCGAGTCCGGAACTGGCGGATCTAGTGATTCAGGAAATGGAGAACGATATGGAGAAACAGGGTTACTTGAGCAAGACGATAACCTCCTACACTCAGGTTCTACCTCTTCTACTGGAACGGGAAGCGATAACAGCATATCTGGAACAGAGCGGCCGGATGGAACTGCGGAACGCGCTTCCGGAACTGTTGAGCCTGGAAGAATCCATAGAACTGATGACGCTGGAAAATCGACTGACTCCAGAGCATCAGGAACAGCTCAGGGATCTAAGTCCGGATTATCCAGCGAACTCTCTGGAAGTGTGGGCGATGCCCTTCGAAAAACATCTACAGATCAACATTTACCGTTAGCCGATAAAGTCCGTCTTCAACAAGAAGCGGATTCCTCCACTCAGGTTCGCACTGAAGATCTAAGCAATATTCGCGAAACTCTTCCCGTTCTCTTTTCGGAGCAACAGGAAGACGTTGCCAAAGCTGAAGCACGTTTTTCCAATACTAAAGATGATACAAACCGTGGAATCATTTTCACCAACGGGACTGGTACGGGAAAAACGTACACCGGACTCGGTGTTATGAAGCGTTTTGTCCGGCAGGGTAAGACAAATATAGCCGTAGTTGTTCCGACCGATAAAAAAGCTCAGGATTGGATTGAAGACGGTCAAAATCTTCACCTTGATATTACCCAGCTTGAAGGTCTTAAAGATTCTGGTGAAGGCATTATTGTCACAAGCTATGCTAATTTTGGGCAGAACGAAGCCTTGTTTGCTCGTGACTTTGATCTTCTCGTATTCGATGAATCCCACAAACTTTGCGAAAATGCTCAGGGTAATGATACCCATGCTTTGAATATGATGCACAGGCTGGCTGGACCAAATCGTCCTGATATCAGTGCTAGAAAAGTCTTTCAAAGTGACATGCTGAAGGAAGCCAAAAAGCTAAAGGATTTTAAGCTCACTGAGAATTTTGAAGAAACTCCTTGGAACATCCCCGACAAATATCTATCTGAAGCACTGCTGAAGCGCATCGATGACAAAGTAGCCCGCATCATGAATACCAAGGTTGTATTCCTTTCTGCTTCTCCTTTTGCCTACGATAAAACGATTCGTTATGCGGACGGTTTTTTGTTTGATAGCGATATGGGTAAAGGTGGCGACACCAACAGTTCATATAACAGTGGATCGAACTGGGATCAGTTTATGATGAGCAAGTTCGGCTACAGAATGCGCTACAATAAACTTACGACTCCTGAAGCCGGTGTTGATTCCGCATTGATGGAAAGGGCGTTCAATGAGTGGTTGAAAAAGAAAGGTGCGCTTTCCGGTCGGAGTTTGAATCTAGATAAAGATTATTCACGGCAGTTCGTAGATGTTCCGGCTGAGCTGGGGCAAAGGATTCAGTCCGGGATCGAATCCATGTGGGATCATAAAAAATATCCAGCCTTATCTGGAATAGTACATAAGGCTTTTGACTACCATTACACCATGAGTTTGCTGGAGGCATTGAAAGCCAAGAATGCGGTTGAGAGGGTTCAACAGCATCTGGATATTGGCCGAAAGGTTGTTGTTTTCCATTCTAGAAATAAAGGTCTTCCGGATCATCCATTTAATCGAGCACGATTTGCAAGGTTTGCAAGTGGTGATCCCAAAATTATGAAGCAGTTTGATGCTTGGGCTGCAAGCAATCCGGCATATTCACGGATGGATCTGCGTGGTCTTTTGAATGTGCGCGATGAAATGAACAAGGCTTTCACTGATAAGGCTGCATTCTTTTCCGGTAAAGAGTCTAAGAGGGATCGAATTAAAGCTGTTAATGATTTCAATGACGATCGGAGCGGTGTTGATGTCATTGTTGTTCAGAAGGATGCAGGGAAGGAAGGAATTTCACTGCATGATAAAGCTGGTGAGAAACAGCGCGCTCTAGTTTCGCTTTACCTGCCCACAAAGCCCACTGATGCAATTCAAACTGAAGGACGGATATATCGCCTCGGCCTAAAGTCAGACGCAGTTATTGAGTATCTGAAGACTGGGCTTTCTTTTGAGTCCAGAGCGTTTGGGCAGAAAATTTCTGAACGTGCCGGAGCAGCTGAGAATCTTGCAATGGGTGATCTTGCCCGTGATCTGCGTACTGCTTTTCGTGAAGGATATCTTGATTCATCTTCAAGCTCTCCCAGCATGAAACAAGGGCAGGGAGGCAAAGAGTCAGATTCATTTAGCGGCAAGTCTTCTCCATTCGATCAGGCTAAAACCCATTACTATTCCCAGCAAAAGCGGACCTCACGCAACAAGGCCAGAGAAGGCGCGGACTATTTCGCTACTCCTGAACCGCTAGGTTTTAAGATGGCTGAATGGTTAAATCTGTTGCCTGGGCAATCTGTTCTGGAGCCTTCAGCCGGACATGGCGCTATTGCCAGGTACTTTCCTGAATCAGCTGAGATAACGGTAGTTGAACCTTCTGACGAATTGTTTTCCAAGATGTCTGTTATTTGTGACGGGCGCAAAATCAATGATCAGTTTGAAACTCTTGCGGCCGTAAATAAGTTTGACGGGATCGCCATGAATCCGCCGTTTGGTAGCGGTGGCAAAATGGCGGTTGATCATCTTGCCAAAGCATTCATTCATTTACGTGAGGGTGGCCGAGTTGTTTGTATTCTCCCTGAAGGTCCGGCGGCAGATCGCAAGTTTGATAAGTGGTATGAATCTGAGGAAGCAGAGCACGCGCATAAGGTTGCCGAATTCGGTTTACCTCCTGAGACTTTCGGTCGTGCCGGTACTAAAGTTAAAACCAGAATCGTCATAATTGATAAGGTTAGCGAAGGTGCTGAGAATTTACAGACCAAATCAAGAATTGATTTTAACGCTGGCAAAGTTGAAGAACTATTTGAGCGGATTCAGGACGTAACAGCTCCAGAAAGATTCGTTAAGACAGTTGATAGCGAGACTATATTTAATGATGCCGGTCTTGAACTGGAAAGAATTACGAATTCAAAAGGTGGTTTCTGGGTAGTCACTGGCGAGACGTATGCTAACAAAAAAGTTCTGAAGGATGCCGGAGCCAAATGGAACAGAACCGAAAAGGGCTGGGCTTTCTATCAGGGTGAAAATCCGCTTGAAAGTATAGCTCAAGAACTGGATAGACTTCCGGCTTCACTTGGTGATATTGATCTCGTTAAGCGGAGTAGTTATGAAAACCCACGAAGAACAAGACGAACAGATATTTACGCGGAAAAAATCCGCAGGGAATACGGACTCGAATTCGCAGATGGATCCATCTTCGAAGTCGACCCGGTTGACTTGCATGTTTCCGTTTCCAGATCCAGAGGAAGTAGCAGAGCAGGAGGCAGCCAGACTCGAGAGGCTGAAAGTCAGTTCACAGAAACGCAAGGAATTCCGTCCGGAACAGATTCTAGGGGCGGAAGAAAGCGAGAGACTGAAACAGGAAGCCTGCCAGCAGCATCAGTAAAGAGTGAGTCAGGAGTAAGAACTGGTGATTTTGCTTTGTTGGACAAGCTTGCTGGTTTGTTCGGTAAGGAAATTACTTATGTAGCTTCTGATCTACCTATTCTCCCAGGTGATGCTCATGCGGATCTAAAACAGGGCGTTGTCTTTATGCGCCCAGATGCCAATGAACCCCATCTTTTCCTTCTTGGTCACGAAATAATCCATTTTTTAAAGCGTGATGCCCCGGCTCTTTACAATAAATATCTTATGGTTGCTCAGTCTCAGCGCAAAGGTGAAGCTTGGCGTGGGTTTCATAAAGATATTGACGCCACGACTAGAAAAGCGGGTGGAAAGGGGTTGTCTTCAGGGCAAGCTAATGAAGAGCTGCTTGGCAATTTATCCGGTGAACAGTTCATGGACCCTGATTTCTGGCATGAACTGGAAGCTGCAAACCCTACTCTTTTTCGCCGTGTAGCTCGTAAAATACGCCGCATGATTGATAAGGTTCTGGCTGTGTTTGGTAAACATGATCAGTCGAGCCGTTATTTTAGAGATATTCAAAAAGTCCGTGATTCCCTTGTTTCCGTACTCGCAGAGTATGCAAGCCAACAAAGCGGCAAGCCGTCCGACCGTCAAAGCGGCACAACGTCAGGACGTCAAGACGTCAAAGCGTCTAAACGTCAATCCTCAGATTCTGATAATCCAATCCATTTCTCCAAGACATCCACTATTCGTAATCCTACTTCTGTTAGATCCGTGCGCGGAGCTGTGCAGGAACTTCAGGCACGAGCTGAAAACGCGCTGCCTTTGGAAGTGGTTAGTCTTTTCGAAGATCTTCCTGAACATATCCGTAAGGCATTTAATGCGCAGGGTGGCGGCTATTGTGAAGCCTGCAATGATCCTAAGACCGGAAAGGTCTGGATGGTTGCGGAGAACATTTCTTCACGCAAACGGGCCGTGGAACTCTGGATGCATGAACAAGGAGCGCATCACGGATTGCGTGGGCTTCTTGGTGACAGCGATTATGTGCAGATGCTCCGCAAGGTTGGGAGATCTGCAAAGCGTAGTAAAGAATTTAAAGATATAGCTTTGGATTACGATTTTGATCTTGCCACTGATTCCGGCAGAGATATGGCCAGTCATGAATATTTGGCTCAGCTTGCTGAAAAGGTGGATCAGAATAAGGTTCTGACTCAGCGTGAAAAAGGGGTGTGGCGTAAGGTTGTTGATGCCGTCATGAAATGGCTGGCCAAGCTTCGCATACGTCTGCCCGGTTCGCTGACTCGCCGTGAGATTAACCGTATAGTTGCTGATGCTGTTTTCTGGACAGTGCAAGGTGACGGTTTACATTCTCCTTCACCTAGAGGTGGAGCTGAAGCCGTTTCTTATTCCCGTTCAAATCCTGTTCGTGAATCTGCTATGGCCAAGATCGGACAAGTTAAAGAAAAAACTACCATTGGTGAACGCATAGGGCGCATTCGTGAATTTATGGCCACTGAGTTTAACCAGGGCATGTTTGATCGTTTTGATTCGCTCAAGGATCTTGATAAAGCGGCTGGAGTTACGGATATGGAAGAGTCCGCTTATGTGGCGGCTAGAATGTCTACTTCACATGCTGATCAGATTGCGGCTGTCATCGAGCACGGCGCACCTATCTGGCGTGAAGGGGCTATGGATGTTGAGGGCGAAGGGCTGGCAACGATATTTGAGCCGGTTGCACATGAGTTGGATAGATTCACTGGCTGGCTTGTGGGGCTTCGAGCTAAAAAGCTTATGGCTGAAGGGCGCGAGAATCTGTTTACCGAAGAGGAAATAGATGAACTTTGCAAACTGAATTCTGGCCGTGAAGCGCAATATGAAGCGGTTCAGAAGAAGTATATCGAGTTCAAAACCAAGGTTCTGGACTTTGCTCAGGATGCCGGAGTTATTAACGCAGCTGGTCGCACTCTTTGGGAACATGACGAGTATATTCCTTTCTATCGTATCAATGAAACTGGTGAAGAGAAGGCAAGTGTTAAGTCGCCACACGGTAGCAAGGGAATTGCAAATCAGTATTCTGGCATTCGCCGGCTACGGGGTGGAACTTCGAATCTCGGTGATCCGTTTGAAAATATCATCCGCAACTTTTCGCATTTGATCGACACTTCTGTGAAGAACAGAGCTATGGAACTTTCCATGGTTCATGCTGAGAATATCGGCATTGCAACCAATGCAGAATTTAAGTGGGAAGCACTTAAGCTGAAGGGGCAGGCTTTGCGCTCTTCCTTGGTTAAAGTGTTCGGGGATGAAGATGCTGTTGCCAAAATGACCAAGGCGCAGCGTGATTCATTGCAGACTGTTTTTAGGATGGTAAAGCCGGATGCAAAGGATGTTGTTTCTGTGCTTCGTGACGGCAAGCCTGTCTATTACCACATCGCTGATCCGCTCCTGCTCCGATCGCTGACTTCGGTAAATATGCAGAGCTGGAATAACTTCGGAATGAAAACAGCTCGGCTGTTTAAGCGGATGCTTACAACTGGAATTACTTCCACTCCTGACTTCATGGTTCGCAACCTTGTGCGCGATACGGTCCACGGTTGGGGCGTCGATCGGACTGGAACTTTTTTGCCTGTGGTCGGGTCATTCAAGGGTGCAATCAAAACTCTGAGTAAGGATGAAGACACTATTAAAATGATGGCCGCCGGAGCAGCTTTCCATGGTGGTTATGCTTTTGGGCATGATCCTGCGGCTGCAAAGCTGTTGGTTGAGAAGCTGGTAAAGAAGCATAAAATTGATCGTGACTCAATTCTCGATACTCCTAAAAAGTTGGCCAACTTTGCTAAACTGGGCTGGATGAAATGGCAGGACTTAGGTTCTGCATTTGAGAATGCGACCCGTGCGCGCCTTTATGAAGGTGTAAAGAAAAAGGGCGGTAGTCATCTTGAAGCTGCGTATGAAGCCAAGGACATCATGGATTATTCCATGGGCGGTGACTGGCTGGCCACACGGTTCCTTTGTGAAACTGTCCCGTTCTTCGGTGCAAGAATGGTCGGGCTGAATAGATTGGGTAGAGGGGCGTATGAGAATCCGTCCGGATTTATGACCAAGGGCGCAATGGTCGCGCTGGCTTCTGTGTTGCTCTATCTGAATAATCGGGATCGGGAAGAATTTAAGGGACTGGAACATTGGGATCGGGACAATTACTATCACTTCTTTGTGGATGAAAAACATTTCAGAATGCCTAAACCTTTTGAGATTGGAGCCATATTTGGAACTCTTCCGGAAAGGTTAACCGAGTATTCGCTGGATGGTAAGGACGGGGATCTGCTTCGTGAACGTCTTCAGTTTATGCTGACGCAGACATTCTCTGTAGGCACTCCGCAGATTGTAACGCCGATTCTTGAGCAGTGGGCAGACAAGAGTTTCTTCACTGGCAGAGCGATCGTTCCTATGCGTTTGAAAAGGCTTCAGCCTGGAGCGCAACGCGATCATCGTACCAGCGAGACAGCAGCTTTGATTGGTGAGAAGACAGGAACTAGTCCTAAGCGCATCGAGCATCTTGTTAATGGCTATTTCGGAACGCTGGGTGTTTACGTGATGAGCATGGCGGACATTGTAACCCGCGAAATGGTGGATGCACCGGAATTGCCGTCCAGACGTCTAGACGACATGCCGCTAATTAAAAGTTTCTTTAGATCTACACCCTCAAGGCATAGCTGCCATCTGACAGAATTGTACGACATGGTTGAGCAAGCCGATGAACTCTATTCAACGGTAATGAACTACGCAAAAACTGGCGAAGCGGATAAAGCCAAAGCTCTGGTGAAAGATCCGGATAACAGAAAGATTCTTGCTAAACGCCAGCCATACAATCAGCTACGCCGTGCGCTTGCTCAGATTGAAACTGCTATGCGACAGATTCATCGTTCCAGGAAGCTTACACCTGATGAGAAGCGGGTGCGGATTGATGGTCTTTTGGAGAAGCGGAATCTGGTTGTGAGGCGGGTTATGAAGTGATAGTTTGAATAGGCTTAGTTGTTTTTATTTATGAATATAAGGAGTGCTATTTTGGAAGAAGTTGTAGTTTATACGAAAGAAGAACTTGAAGAAGCTATGAGTAGTGGAGCCGATCAAATCATCGTTTATGGTGAATTCGCTGACAAGCTTCATAGTACAAAAAAAATTGCATTAGTTGGTGCCGCAGGCATTGCTGCAATGTTGGGTCTTGGAGGTGTTGCCGCATTAACAGGCCCGATTGGAGCTGCAGCGGTCACTTCGGTTGCCGCTTTATCTGGCATGGAAATAGCCGCAATAATACCAGCTGTAGCTATAGGGGTGACTGTTCTTGTTGCGTTATATAAAGATTATGAAGAAATAGAATTTGGAGCAGGGGTTTTGAAGTTAAGAAAGAAGCAAGTGAAGGTATGACAATATCCTAGTGTAATTATATTTGCGGACGTGTGAAGAACTTCATTTTTGTGCTTGATTGAGTTTAGTAAAAGAAATTTAAAAGGCCGGAACTATCCTTTCTTGGGTGGTTTCGGCCTTTTTTTGCTTGATGGGCTTTTGGAGAAGCGGAATTTGGTTGTGAGACGGGTGATCGGGAAGTGATTATTTGACTTTGTATGTAATATTTTTATATGAATAATAAAGTTAAACAAAGTTAAGCAGGATATTAAATTATGAGCTTGGATATAGTCGCTTCGCTAGCATCTGAATCTGTTGTAACAATTATGGCTGGATTGATATCTGCTGTCTTAGGACTAGTAACTTCTCTACTCTCTTCATTTTATCGAAAGCAACAAAAAGAGAAAGAAGACGAGATAGAAAGCATTGCTGAGAAGGCAAAATCCCAAGTTTTAAAGGTAAAAAAAACTGATGACTTTAGTAGTGGGGAAGTGGCCGGTTGCGGTATGGCTGCTGGGGGAAGGGCTGGTTTGAATAGATCCAGCGAGTTGGGGCGAGGAGTTAATGAAACGCTCAATTATGACGGAAGGGTTATTCAAGATCTTGTTAAAGGTTATCATCATCAGGCTCTTGCTCAAGCTAAAGTTCAATTTTGGTTTAGTGTAGTAGCTGCTACTGTTGGTTTTGTTTTGATAATCTATAAAGCAGCATTAATTTCACCAGATGTTTTTAGTAGCTATATGCAAATTATGCCTGGAGTTGTAATTGATGGTGTTGCGCTGTTATTCTTTAAACAGTCTGAGCAAACTAGAGAAAGAGCAACTGCTCTTTACGATAGGTTGAGGTCTGATAATCAAATGTTGAAATCTCAATGTTTAGTTGAGAGTATTGAAAATAAGGATATTTCTGCTGTTGTTAAGGCTCAGATTGCTTTGCATCTCGCAGGTTTAGATCCAAAAGAAATTGATTTATATTCTATTCTTAATGTTGATAAATTATAGAGTTGATTTTATTATAACAGGTTAGTTCTTCTTAAAAGAAAGGTTGATTTTAACATCTAAATCAAGGCTTAAATAGATTATGGATATTCTAACCGATAGCGATAGGATTATTGAAACAGATAAAAAAATAAATGAGGATCTTGCAAATATAGATTTAGCTAATAAATTATTTTTGCGGCTAGTTGTAAAGGGGAAAACTTTTAAAGAAGTTGATTTCAAATACTGTATATTTGATTCTTCGTATCTAAGAAATTGCAATTTTGATTCATGTAATTTTACTGGATGTCGTTTTATTAATTCAAATTTTAATGGTAGCACGTTTGAAGGATGCTCTTTTGATTATTCTTACTTTGATAAAACAATTATCACTAGTGAAATTCTTGATGTATGTTGTCCTGCATATGATAATTTAAAAAGTTCATTTGCACGAACTTTACGTAAAAATTATCAATCTCTGGGCGAAGTCCAGTCAGTTAATAAGGCAATAAAGATAGAACTAGAATCTACTAAGGTTCATCTACGTAAGTCATGTCTTTCTAAAGAGTCTTACTATAGGAGAAAATATAAAGGCTTTGCTCGTCTAAAATCTTTTATGAGCTATGTTAATTTTATTAGCTTAGATTTTATTTGGGGAAATGGTGAAAGTACATATAAATTGTGTAGAGCTGTGGGGCTGGTGTTCGTGAGCATCGCTTTTTTTAATTTTATATATCATACCGAATCAAAACTCGTTTCTGAATTATGGGAGTCGGTGGAGGTGGCTCCACAAATATTTTTAGGCACATTCTCCCCTAAAAGCTATAGTTCTGTATCCTTAACAGTGATAAAATTCGTTCGACTAGTTATGTTTGGATTTTTTATGTCAATAATTCTTAAAAGGTTTAATAAAAGATAAAATGCACATTTATGCTTTTGGGTCAGTCTGTCGAGGTGAAATTGATTTAAGTTCTGATATTGATTTGTTGGCCATTGTAGACACTAATTTGTCTCGCATTGATCCGCTAACATTTTCTATCTATTCACCGGAAAAAATTAAATTACTTTGGAAGCAAGGAAATCCTTTTGCATGGCATCTTTATTATGAATCTAGGCTGTTGTATTCAGAAGATGGTATAGATTACATTGAGTCTTTGGGCATGCCGAATAAATATACTTCTTCGATAAGTGATTGTAGGAAATTCTACAATATTTTCGAAGTTGCTAGGGCTACTGTAAAAATAACTAATAGTCAGGTGTTTGAGCTTTCAACGCTTTTTTTGGCAGTAAGGAATCTAGCAACTTGCTATTCGTTGGCCTTAGGTACTAAACCAACTTTTTCGAGAAATTCGGCTTTGGAGTTGGCTGAAAAAAGTTTGATCATTTCCAAGAACGCATATGAATGCTTACAGTCTGCACGGATTCTTAGTGTTCGTGGGGTAGGAAGTGTTCCATCTAGAGAATTGATTTGTGAAACGATTGATTCTTTACCTATCGTTGATGATTGGATGAGAAGATTGATAAAGGAGGTAGATAGTTTTTATGGGTGATTTTAAAAGTCGTCTTAATAAACAACGGTGTGTTTTAACGATCATTAATGATCGTTTTTTAGATAGCAGCGAACCTCTTTTTGGTTTGTCGCAGAATTCAATTTCTAGGTGGGTGCTAAAGAATAAATTGGATCAAAACGACAAATTGGTCTTGTTGATTCAAGGATTATCTAGCAGTCTTCTTTTTTTGGCGAACCAAAGTCAGCAGCAGATAACTGGTGAGTATGTTGAACTTGAAAATGCAGTGAATAGGCAGATTGAAGGATTAGAAGACTACTTTTGTTCAGAAAATTAATTGTAAATCACTCAAGTATTATGAAATGAATATTCAGTGTGTTTCATGTGAGTCGGAAAGTCTTTTTGAGTGTATGATGTAGAGTCTTTAACTATTGCCGCTTTATGTGTTGATGGTATTGAAATATATCTTAATAAAGATATAGCCGGAACTGCCGTCGTGCGTTCCGGCTTTTTTTGTTGTCTTGCTGATTATGGTGAATATTGTTTAAAAATAGGTTCTTGTTGGCATACAATCTTGTGAGTATTCTCGGTGTAAAGGACTGCTATAATGCGCTATTTTTTTAAGTTATTATGGGACTGGATTTTTGGAGTATGTGGTTTTGTCTTTGCAATATATTGTGGTTTGATATTCGGGGTAAATATATCAGACTTGATAATTACTCCATTGCTAGGTCAGGGGTTTGAATCCATTGCCGAAATTGTTGGGGTTATCTTGGTTTTGTGGGGATACTTTAAAAGCTATAACCATCTTGAATCAAGGTTTTTTCCTGTTTCAGTCAACCGAAGTATGCCTGATGTGAATATTCAGGAGAGAAAGGCTGTAGAGGATGACATTGTAAAACCAAAACTGCTTACAAATAAAAATGTCGTTTTTACTCCAACTGCACGGCAAGTTTTTACCCCTAGCGCGTGGCGTGAAATTGAATATGAGGGCTGTGTGTATTGCCTTTCTAATCCCGCAATGCCGGGATTGTATAAAGTTGGATATACAAAGCATTGTCCACATAGAAGAGCAGAAGATCTGTACAAAGGCCGTGACGGGAGTGGGACAGGAGTCCCTATGCCTTTTAAGGTTGAGTTTTATTTTAAGTGCATGGAGCCATTCCAGACCGAACAGTTACTTCATGTCAAACTAGATGCTTGCAGAATTAACCGCAAAAGAGAATATTTCAAAGTTGATCTGCATGAGCTGGAACAGGTGTTCTATGAGAATGTTCCTGATCCGTTTGAATTTAATCGCTAGATATGGATAGTATTTCTCGTATTATTTCTTAAAAATTTATGAAAATCGATATTCTGGTTGAACAATTGACCAAGTAATTATTTTCTTAGCAATGGTTTCCCATTCTTTTTGAATATTCTCGCGTAATGAGTATTGTTCGTCATTATTGATTATATCAATAGAGTTATCTAAGATTTTGCTTCCAATTCCTCCGCAGTAAGGTTGCTTGCAATTTCTATTAAGGCAACCTGTACAGTTTGTCATGCAACCCGCAGGTTTATTGGCAATTTGGGATAAAAAGTCATTTGCATTTGGATCAATTCCTTCAAGCTCTTTTCTCCAAAACTCGAGATGAAGTTGATCTCTATTTTTTGAAAAAGACCGTCGATTAATTCCTTTTTTGCAGTCAAAAAATTGTGCGCCCTCGTTACTTAAACTTTTATAAGTATTAAAATTATCAGTTTGTTGAGGATCGATTACTTTTTCGATGACTTCCGTTGGGATCAAATTTTCAGCCTCTTTTACTTCTAAGATGTAGAAGTCGGATATAAATTTAGCTAAATCTGAATTGTTATGCTCGTCTAAAACTGATTTAGCCGTTTCTTTAAAGTTACATTCGGGGTGAGATTTATCAGAATCAACAATGCATAAGCAATTTTTATCTTGATTGTTAAAAGTTTCTTTAAATACTGTCCCTGTGCTGTTGCCACCGCCATGTTTTAGTTCAAAATCAAAATCTATATTTTGTCCGTAATTTTTGCAATAACACTGTGTCATTCTCTTATAAAATTTACCGTCTACCAGATTTTCTGTTAGCAGCACGCTTTTACCAAAAAAAGATTGATCGAGTTTAAAAATAGGTAATGTTACTACAGTATGATTTTTGTCGTTAATAATGATTTCGGGTTCACATTCTAAAACAATTTTGATGTGTCTACTTGTTAATTCTATAAATGATCCTGTAGATGCAAAGTTTTCTCTTAGGTATTCAAGGAAATAACCCGTCGGTTCTGAAAATTTTCCGCAGTCAATTAATGATTCTATAATTTCAATATCTTCAAAAAAGATAACATTTTTTCCATCGCTAGCATTTAATAGAAGAGCCTCGACCTTCTTTAAACATTTCATGGTTAAATCACGATTTCCGGTCTCATTTTTAAGAAAATCAGATATGCTGGAGTCAATTTCAAAAATCATTTTAAAATCGCTCCGGAAGAAAGAAATTAGCAGGCCAGTTATTTAACATTCCTTTATCATTGAATTTGGCAATGTCTATGTTTGATTCGTAGCCGTTTTTATTGTCGAATATAACTACGTTTACTGAGTCAGGAGTAATGTTTTTTTTAGCTATGTGTTGACCAATTCTATTAATAAGTGACTTGCTATGAGTTTCGATAATTAGTTTTATATTTGTTTCTTTTAAATGATTTGAAGATATCAGTTTTACTAGTAAATCCGTAAAATGACCTATCATTTTAGGGTGTAGGTGCAACTCTGGCTGCTCAATAGCGAATGTTTCGTATCCAGTTTCAAAGATTATGTCTTTATGATCTTTAGTAGTTTTGAACCAAAGTTGGATAATAATAGGCAGAAGTTGAGAATAACCAAATCCTATGTCAGCAATATTTATGTAAAAATCAGATTTATTCTCTTTAAGTTCAATAGAAAGATGACCTGATTTGTATGTTGTTTTAAGTTTTATATCAAAATTGTTGTCGGTCCATTCTTCTAAATTCTTTTTTTGCCTGTTGGTTAGATTGTCAAGGAATATTGCTGTATTTTTACCTTGCGGATCTATGTTATGGACAGCTAATTCTTGATGGCGATAGTACCTTTCTGGAGAAGCTCTAAAAGGACTTATATAGTTAATTCTTTGAGAGTATAATTTAAAATGGTTACCAATAAAATTTACCATACTCATAAAATTTTCAAACAATAAAGCATTGTTAACGCTTTGAAATTCTTTGGAATCGGTAGTCCACGTTTTAGCTTTTTTAATCCAAGTTTTAGTTTTTAGAAAATCGTTTTTACAGCTTGATAAGGTGAAAGATTTGGATCCGATTGATATGGAGCGCACAATGTCGGCAATATTTTCATCACTAGTTGTATTATAGACGTGTTTCTTAATTATTTTCACCAAGCGTTCGTAACGAGATTGTTCCTGGAATTGCGGAAAGACCCAGCTATGGCTGTATATGTAATTTTTATCTAAGGATATTTTAGTTATGAGATTCGGTACTAATCCAGAATTTGTACTATATATGTCAGCTAAAAAATCTTTAAAGCTTTCATCATTAATATTGAGATCAATCAACTTCGAGTCTTCGTCAAATTTAAAGTCTAAATTCTGGTCTGCTATAGATATTTTAAAAGATTCTAAATAAGTATTACGGACATTTTTTACTTTGTTTTTTATTTTTGATATGAATTTTATAGGAAGAATTTCATTACTATTTTGATCCATAAATTTGCTTAAGTTAAAACTATATCTATAAGCATTATTTAGTAGCGATTTTTGATCAATTTCTGATTCAATAGTGAATGTTATAGAATCATTTTTAGTGCTCTTATTTCTGATTTCACCAAATTCACCAAAATCTACATAGTTTCCACAAAAAAGTATTGGAGCTTTTATGTTTTCCTCTACGCTCTGTTTAAAAAGTGGGAAGGTTCTTAAAAAGGTGCTTTTCCCACTGCTATTTTTGCCAACAAGAATAGTAATAGGTTTAATTTCAATTTTAGGTGTTTTGACAAGACTTTTTAGATTTTCAACTTGTATTGATTTCATAGTATTTGTGTATGTTAGAATGTAAAAATAATTGTTTTCAATTTCAATTTTGTTAGAGTCATTATACTTATAATTGTCAATGCTTATTCCATATTTCAATCCAACTACCTATATCAAATCCTAAAAAATTTCCCCCTCCGGTCCAAACAATCCTTTGAACCAGAAGGGGTATTCTTTTTTCTTTAACTCGCGAAATTTTCTTGAAGCTCATCACCTGAGCTTTTAGTGATGTTCAGAATCGCTTGTTGGATGGTTTCAGGGTCTGCCCCTAGCTCTTCAAGAACTTTCCGTGTTTCGTGGATTCTGCGAATTATAGGATCTAATTCTTCTTTAGCTCTTTTAGAATAGTACATTTCACCACGGCCAAGCAGCAGCCAATCAATACTTATATCTGCAAAAGTACCCCAGTTCGCCAAAGTCTTCGCTTTAGGCAAAGCAGTACCACCAACATAAGTGGACATACTTTTTCCTGTAACATCACCTACTTTGGCAAATTCACCCTTGTTCCATTCTTTAGAATCTATGATCTGTTGAAGGCGTTCTGGGAAGCCATCTCCTATAAAGTCTTTCATAAATCTACTTTTCTTCTTGATTTTTAGTAGTAAGTTGGATAATCACAACTTTAGAGTTAAATTAATATTTAGTTACTCGGGGTGGCCTTTGAACAAACACCCTGTAACCGATAACTTGGGAGCACTTTTGTCTTTAGCACTAAACGATAATCTCAGTCAAAGCAGAAAGCGTGCTTTGGATGCATGGTTTGTGGCCAATGGAATTAAAAAAAAGGATGTAGCTAAAGAGCTAGATATTACTCCTCAGCAGCTGTCCCAGTTTTTGAATAGCCAGTACACAAAGCTATCTGTTTACGAGAAACTTTGCAGTGTAGAGTTAGGTGAAGAGGGTTTTAAAATTCCAAAACATCTGGTTCCTCTACCTACAAAAGCTCAAAAGACCGGCCCAAAAGCGAGGGTAGCATGATGCAAGGTAGTGGAATTGACGTTTCCCTAACCATCATTTGTTGTACGCTGGCTGCTGTAGTTATTGCTGCGATTGTTCTGTCTTTTAAGAATCGCAAAGAAGCGCACGCTACGGACCTTCTCACTGCCACCAGCTTCTCCCGCAAACGCAAAAGTCCCCTTACTGAAAATGTATCTGTAGCCATGTCTGCAAAGATGAAGGATGACCTCCTTAAAATTTCAGGTGGACAGCAATCAAAATACATTCGCGCTTCTGTGCGTCTGGCTCTCCCGACACTTAAAGATAACCCCAGTATAGTAGATATTCTGGACGGTGATTAATGGCAATGTTGGGTTTTCTAATCATAAAGCCATTATTTCAGGTGGTTATGTTTGCAGATTTGGCAAGTTTTATTTCTGGCCGGAAAATGGAAGTGATTCTGTATTCCGGCGAGGAATAAAGCAAAACAAAACGGAGGTTTTCATGCTTATGAGAGGCACAATCGAATTTGAAGCGGTACTGCTGAGGCTTGGTGAAGCGTTTCTTATAGAAGGAAGACCGACTCAGGTTAAGCTGGCTGAAGCTTTGGGAATTCGCCAATCGTCAATATCTGATGCCAAGCGTCGGAACTCAATTCCGGCAGAGTGGTTTGTTAAAGCTCTTGAGATCGGCGGCGTGGATCCAGATTGGATTCGAACAGGTGAAGGCCCGAAGTTCAGAGTTCTATCTGATGAAGCCACGGGAGCTTTGACCATTACTGAGCTGAAAAAAAGGATCGCTGAGGAAAACCAGCGGGAAATGTCTTCACAGGAACTGATGGATGCTTTGCTGGTAAAATTGCCAGGAGCATTCATTAGTATTCAGTACGGTGGTCAGGGTGGACAGTCATGCGGAAAATAGCCGTTTGTTTGTCAAAGGGCGGGGTAGGTAAAACTACTACCGCCGTTAACTTGGCTCATGGGCTGGCGCGGCGCGGTAAGTCTGTGGTGCTGATTGATCTGGATACCCAAGGGCAGGTGAGTCCGTATTTGGGTTTGCAGCCCAAATACTGTTTGACTGATGTGACTCGTGGTGTCGCGTTAGAAGATTGTTTGGTGCAGGCCCGGGAAAATTTACAGGTTATAGCGGGTGGGGCTGATTTGGCCATTCTTAAGGAATGGATATCTAACAAAGACATGAAGCGGGAAATGGCTCTTACAGAGCTGCTTGAGCCTCTTGAATCCATGAATTTTGATTACGTGATTTTTGATACATCGCCAGGTTGGGATGTTCTGAATATTAACGTGTTCTTTTACGTAGATGAATTGGTGTGTCCCATTTCTCTCATGCCTATGACTCTGAATGGAGTTGCGGAGTTCATTAAGAACTTCAAAAAGGTTCAGAAGTATCGTGAAGATATAATAATTGATCACATTGTCCCTACTTTTTTGGATGGCAGGGTGAAACAGTCGGAAGAGACTTTGATCCAGTTGCAGGATCATTTCGGTGAAATAGTGCGGGAACCAATCCCCGTTAACGTGCGACTGGCTGAAAGCTTTGGTCATGGACAGACTATTTTTGAATACTCTCCTGAATGCACAGGAGCTAAAATGTATGAAGTGCTGGTCCGCACGGTGGATGAATATGCCAGGCGGTAGCAAGAGGGAGAAGACTCCTGATATTTTGGGTAGCGTGTTGGGAGATCAGGGTGGCGGTAAGCCGTCAGAGCAGCAAAGCGACCAAACGGCAAACCGTCCAGACGTTAAACCGCTTGGACGTCCTGACGTCAAGACGGCAAAAGCTAAGCCTTACAAACTTACTATCTATGTAGATGAAGATGTAAATGAAGATTTGGAGCTGATGCAGGTAAAGCTTAAGCGAAAATTCGGAGTAGTTACCAAATCGAAATTGGTGGAAGGATCGTTAAGGATTTGTCTGAAGGATATGAAAGGTAGTGGGCTGGAAGATTTTATAAGGGAGATCTCATGACAAATAATTTAAACAACCGGCGCAAACGGCAGGCCATAACAAACAGGCAGCTTCATGTTGTGCTGTCCATGATTGATACCGGCCTTGATCTGATGGACGAGTCTGTTTGTAGATCTGCGCGCGGTCGTTCTGCTTCAGAGAAAATCCGTAAATGGTATTCTGAAGCAAAGGGGCGGCTTGATCCAATAACCAGTACCAGAGCTGACAAGGCCGTGAAGAAATCTTTCGCTCAGGTCAAAGATATCGTGGAAGTAATGTTTCCAGATAATGAATTTGAGGCCGATGAATGGATGCACTACTGGCTGGCGGTTCATATGCTGGTTTGCGATGCGCTCATTGTTAAGCTTCAAACTGGCAGAAAGAAACCGTGGCGGTATTTGGAAATGTCAGTTCTTTCCTTGATTAAGGATCTGGCCGGAGAGAGGGAGCATGAGTTGTATGAGTGTGGCGATGCGGCAACCACTGATCCGTTGCTCGGAACTGAGGTTGGAATGGCTTTAACCAATATCGTATGGAGTGAGTGATGGGCAAAGAAGAATTTGAAGCAGAGCTGTCTAAGCTATGTGAAAAACATTTAGCACCAGTCTCTTCCGGATTCCCGCAGGAAATGCAAAGTGTGCTGCGCGAAGTTGTGGGCGAAAATATGAAGCCGGTGTTTGAAATGGAATTCCTTAAGCGTAAAGAAAACCTGAATACTAATGAAGTTGCTCTTCTTTATGGTGAAAGTGCGGCTTCATTACGAAAGCTCAGGGGAGAAGGGCGTGGGCCTATGTATACTAGAAGGGGCAGTAAAATATTGTATAGAAAGTCAGATCTGGAGAAATTTTACACTTCGGGTTTGGTTAGAACTATTGACCAGCCGAGTTGAAAACTTCCTGCACCATGTTTGAGGCTTCTCGTTTTTGGTCAGGGCAGAGGTGAGCATAGCGGCTGGCCATTTCTAAAGTACTGTGGCCAAGCAGTTCTGCGATAACATAAAGCGGGATTCCTTTAGTTGCCATCCAGGAGGCGTAGGTGTGTCTAAGAGAATGAAATACAATTTTTTGGCGTCGATCAGTTATGTCGGCATTAAGCCCGAGTTCATTTACAACTCGCTCAAAGGTGGGGCTGGCTGCTTTTATCTTGTCGCCTTTTCTAGAAAAGAAAAGGTAATCGCTTGGAACTTTGTTGGGCATATCAGAAAGCATTTTCTTAACGGTGTCAGTCATCAAGGCGTGTCTATCACCTGTTTTGGCGTCAAAAATAGAGATGGTTCCGGCATCAAAATTTACATCTGCCCAGCGAATAGCTGCGATCTCTCCGAATCTCATCCCGGTGTGGAGGCTGACGGTGGCCATGGAATGTGTTTGAGGGCTGCGGTATTGGAGCTCTTCAAGCACTTGAGCTGCTTCATTAGGTGTGAAGTATCGTGTTCTACTATTATTGATAGTGGGCATTGTGATTCTAGTGACAGGGTTTACTCCGTCCCAGTGGCCCCACTTAATGGCCTTGTTGATGACTCTTCTGACCTGGGCAAGGACATGTTTAACACTCTGCGGACTGAGTGTGTCCGACAAACGATTCATGAAGGTTTGGAGAATGTCCGGTGTTATTTGATCCAGCCTGAAGTGTCCGAGAGTGTTTTCAATATGCTTGTTATGACGGTATATGTCGGTGGCCTTAGATTTTCCTTCGGTCAAATGTCTATCGCAATAATTTTGCCATGCTTTTGCATATGTAATGTTGATGATAACCGAGACAGTTCCGGTCTTAATTTTCACCAAACGCTCACTGCGCAGGTTGTTGGCCATGACAGCGGAAAAGCCTTCACTTTTCCAGCCGATCTTTTCCCATATCTTTTTGCGGTTCTTAAGCTTGTAGGTTATCTCATAGCAAATGTCAGGCTTTCCTCTGAACCTACGAGTGTCAGATTCTCTATGATAAACGCCAATATATCTTGTCTTAATACGGATCATTTTTTTGCTACCCAAATGCTACCCAAATGCGGAATTGCTACCCAAATGCTACCCTTGCTCGTAGATTCAGTAAACAATGTCTTTGAAATAAAATCAATAATATTAATGAATAGAGTGGATATTGACTTGAGTGCTATGTGTGAAACAACTGCGAAAACAGCCTCCGGAGCTGGAAGCCACAAGTTCGAATCTTGTATTGCCCACCAATTATTTCAAGGGTTTAGAGCTAAATAGTGAGTCGGTTGTAAGCTTTACTCACTGCTTTACTCACCTTTATTTCAAGCCTCCGCTTTTGCGGGGGCTTTTTTTATGTCCTCAAACTGAATCACTTTGCCTGTTCCAAACACCTTATCCAGCTCAACGCGCGCGCCTCTTATGGAATGAACGTACTTTGCGGTCACTTCCATAGACTTGTGCCGTAGTATGGCCTGAATATCAGCCATAGGCACCATCTTGCTATCTAGAATCGACGCGGTGAGGTGTCGGATAGCGTGGAAGCCAAAATGCTTTACTCCAGCCCGTTTACACAATCTTTCCATCATTTTGCTTACGCTGGAATAATTGAGTCCGGTTGCAGGGTTCACGAACACGTAATCCGTGAATGGGAATTCAAGCTTTTGCCGGGCAAGGTGCTTTTCAAGCTCATCGTGCAGAATTCCAGTCATTGGAACCCAATCATATTCCACGCCGCCGTCACGCTTGGCAGTCCATAAACGTATTTTACGGGCTGATAAGTCGAGGTCTTCTTTTTTGAGATCAAATATCTCTGATTTTCTGGCGGCTGTATGAAGGAATGTAAGCAGGATCGTTTTACGGTGCGGCTCAGAATTGTAAACACCTGTTCTGTGGCTTGAACCGTCCGGAACCTGATCAGCTATTTCGTACACCTTCCAGAAGTCGTCTTCAGAAGGGATATAACGAGGGTTCCGCACTTCTTTGTATTTCTCAACATCCCAAGGGCACTCGCCGGATATAAGTCGGGCCGTCTTGCCCCATGACCACATTCTAAGAATATGGCGGCGGTATCTGTTGGCCCTATGCCCCGTTTTTAGCGTGGCAATTTTATCAAGGAATTTGCGGACGGTTTCGTGTTCAAGATTAACCGCAGGTTGAAAGGGCTTTACACCAGAAGCGTTTAGAAGTTCCTTAAGCACAAGCTTTTTATCCTGAAACCAACTTTCGCTGATTCCTTTGGCTACTTGTGCTTCAAGGTGTCTGGTGGTGAGACTGTGTAATGAGATTGAAAGGGTCGGGGTCGCTGATAATTCGCTCAACCTCTGCCTCATCATACATTCCCAATCCAACGCTTCCTTTTTGGTCGAAGCTTTCTTTTCTTTCTGCTTTCCATTCGGCAAGGTTATCCTTCCGAACCATTCCTTCTTCTGCGTGGTCTTGTTTTTTCGCTGTATTGGCATCGTCTGTTCCTCTGGTGAGGCAATTGACCATGTTTATTTCAAAGAACACCCATTCTTTTCCCATGCGAACACCGCCGATAGCGGTTGCATTTCTATAGACCCAGTTTTTAGATTTCGCAAATGCTGTTGCGACGTCTTCGGCAGAATAGCGGCGGCCTAAGTGGGATTGCAGGGTGCTTGTAAGATTCATGGTGAATTGTCCTTATCTAAGTGGGCACATTTGAGCGTCTCTTGAATCTCCACCAATTGCGGCAGAGTAGCTTTCATCAAAACGGCAATTTTCTATAAGCTGTTCTGTGTTCGACCAAGGTATGTAAGTGTTTGGAGCTGACTTTTGTTCAATGATAATATCCGTTTCAGGCGTAGGTCTTACTAGTGCCTTTCCTGCTTCCTTCGTCTGTCTTTTCTCTTCAAGGAATGTCGCGCGCATTAGGGCTTTATGCTTTTTAGATTCTGAGCGCATTTTGCGGAACCAATTGCCGTCAAAAACTTCGGTTGAATCAAAATATTTATCTACCAGTAAATCAATACGGAAAACGAAACTTTCACCGTCTCGGCGCAGGGTATACTGCGGAATACGAGTTAAGCCCGGCTTAGTGGGCATCATCTGCCAGCCTATGCCGTAACCGGGATGGTGCTTAGTGCTGAACACGCGGCCTTTTTCATCGACCTCATAATCAAAGCCTTTAATCTTGTATCTTTCTTTGATTTCTTTTTTCATAAAGTTTCCTGTAAAACGCACCGCAAACCAGCTTCGGTTTCTATAGCGGTTACATGTTTAGGTCTGAATATGCAGAGCCTTGTTTTATTCATGCGTCCATTTACAATTTTGAATCCTACCCAAAAGCCGCGAGGGTCGAGCCTATCAACATATGCTAGGTATGACCGTCTCCGGATGCTTGTTTTAACCTGCACTCGCAGTCCTGCTTTCAACATGGCCTATCTAGTCCAGCCCTAGACTGCCCTTACGAATCCATTCTGCAACATGATCAAGTGTCGGTTGGTCGGAAACGTTGATAAGAAGTTTTCCTATTTCAAAAGGATAGTTGCCGGGATTATAGAGGGTGAGAGCGAAATTCAGACAAGCCTTTTCGCTGGAACTACACCCAAGGTTTGCAACCTTTTTGGCATTAAAAGGATTAAGGGCTTTAGCTTTATTTAGTCTGTTCACAACGCCACCTTCTTTCAGCAGTGGGCAGTTTCTGATAAAATCTTCTGCGCGATACATGGTTACTCCTGATCTTCAAGCCATTCTTTCAGGTTTTTCAAATGGCTGTCGTTATTACGCGAATCTCTGCCGCCGGATTCCGAGTAGCCCATTACATTTGCAACTTCGTGAACTACGGCACAGTTTGAGTGAGCAAGGATAGCTTCAAGGGCCATTTCGTTTTCAACGGCATCCACAATGCCTTCAGCTTTGATGTATGCGAAGTCGGTTGTTCCGCAATCAGGGCAAGGGGTGTTGAGGGTTATATTTTTGCCAGTGAAAACCTTGCGGCATTCGTGACAGATGATGAACAAATCTATGATTTTTAATTCTGACATAGTTACTCCTACCTGTTGTGATGAAACCCGCGATGACAGTTGTTTTCGTCTGTCGGGTATTGATCCTGCGGAGCCGCAAAGTTCTGCAAGTCCGTAAGTTCCACTATTAATCCGCCAATTTTACACATGCCTTTGTTCGTCATGTGTGGGCGCAATTCTTGAAGTTGCTTCTGTATTTTCGCCAATTCGTAATTCACATAAGGATTGCTCATACTCGGCCTCGTAAAGCTTGTTGCAGTCTGCGTGGTCTTTGGTGAACTTCGTCACTGCCTTTTCAGTGGTCAGCCATTCATGTGCGCCGCAATAAGTGCATGTCGCTTCAAAGGTGACTGTGCGGTGAAAGATTACATGTAGGCACATCTTATCTCCGTTTTCTTGTTCGAAGCCTGTGAGGAGGCCGGAAAGGGGAGTTTCCGGCACACCCAAGTTGTGAGGAGGTATCTGTATCTATGCAGTCCTTCACAGACTTCGAATAATTTGAAAATCAATTCACACGTTGATTCAAGGCGTACTTGTTCCGGATGTTTCGCGCGGTGCGTTTGGTCTTGTGGTCGTTGTGTAGAATTAAAAATAGAGCCAATGGATCTATTTGTCAACATAAAAATAGATCCATTGGCTCAAAATACATGGGGCAGTTTTGCTATCTGTGGGGATTACACTGGTAATTGGGCAAAAGAAAACCCCGCGGGGGCGGGGGTTTCTAAGTTGAATTCGTGAGGGGTAGTTATGACTTGAGCATTTGGGTTGCTTGTTGCTTTAGGAGTTTTTTGTGGTCAGGTGTTGAGTGGTTTGCAATGATCTCAGAGCGTGATGCACCTAAAAAAGCTTGATGACCTCCAATGAGTGTCAATGATCCAATTGTAGCTCTTATGTTGTCATACAAAATGGGTATCAGTACTGTTATTAAGCTTTCTACTATTTGGTTTGCATTGCCTAATTTTTTATACTGACTTGTAAGTTCTCCTGTTGTATTCAAGAAAAAGGGGAATGCATTTTCAGCCGTTGTGTAGGTGAGTCTCACGGATATTAGGTTGCTGGTCTTATTTATTCTAAATTTAGTACTTATATCATTTTGGCCAGTGTAAGTTGCCGATTTGAGTTCATATGTTTTGTAATTCAAGTCTATAATGGTGAATATGGTGCTTATGGGGTTCATCTTATGCCTCATTTATTGTATCGAGTTGCTCCAACCTTTGTCGTCTGTAACGAGGAGGTTTGGGGCTGAGCTTGAAGGTATGCTTGTAAATGCCGTTTTGAACTTGAAAATTTGACTTTGCATTTCGTTTATTGCGGCACTGTGTTTACACTTGGAACATTCGAGATTTCCTCGCTGTTCTTCCTCAAGATTTTTTTCAAGGGCTGTAACTATATAGCTGTTTAAGCTTTTATATCCACCTGTTATGAAAGCCTTATTTAGTTTTTTATGAAGATCAGTCCCCATTCTTAATGTTGTTTTTCCAGAAAAAGGCTTATCTGGTTCTTTGCCAAATTCTTTGCATACCTCAAGATAGGAATCTACTGATTCCTCAAATGCTTTTCTTGCTTCTGAAATGGTTGTGCCTTGGAAATCAACAACATCATTAATATTGAGTATTCTACCATACAGAATGTCTTGTTCTGTGTCTGGCTCAATTTGGCCTGTGTAGGTCTTGTATTCAAATGTTTTCATTTACGACTCCCGCTGTAATTAAGTACTCTTTTATGGCTTTTATCCGCCCCCCGCAAAATGTTGGGTCCGGGTGCGGAATGTGGAGCTGTGTGATATGTCCGTTATAGAAAAAAGCAACATTGCTTCCGGCTTTCTCACTTTTTATTGCTCCAAGGCCGAGTAGTAGTCTTTCAACCTCTTGGTACTTAATATCTTTAGGTTTTGGTTGTCGAAAAAGTTTAGCAAGTAGCTTTCTATTTTTCGTGTTCAACTCAATGCCATCACTTAGTGATACCACTATACACCGCCTTTAGTCGAGTCAATATAGAAATTTAATAGTTTTCTAGTCTGGTTTGTAGCTGGGCCATTATAATGATTCTTGTTTTTTAGTCGAATAGCCGTGCCAGACGAATATATAAGCTTTAAGCTGATTTCTTCGTTTGCTGGGTATTAGCCAACTCTTGCACTTCATTTTTACAGCGTTGAATAGCATTAAACATAATTGATTCAATAGGAACACCTAACGCATTACAAAGATCTGACATGTCAGCAATTGTAAGAGATTGTGGGCGTCGGTCCTTTCTACCTTCAAGGATATATATCCATTTTTTACTGCCAGATTCGCTGTCGCCAAATGCTTTCCGTCCGACCTTGGTTTTATGAATACCTTGATCTTTAGCTATTTGGGCAAATTCATCCACAATAATTCTTTCAAGTAGTTCACTATTCATTATTATTAATCATCATATAAAGGTGTAAGTGTCATTGTTCAAATTTCTCTTTACAAAATGGAGCCAATGGTTCTATTTTGAACTCTATGAAACGAAGCGAACCATTTACACTAGAATTGATCTCCCAGTTAGAGAGAAAGTTAGGCAGGGATAATGTAGCCAATGCGCTATCAATCCATCCTGCATCCTTTCGTCGTATCAAATCCACAAATCGAGCAGATTCTACAGTTGTTCGATTAGCGCAACATATCGCTTATCCCGAAAAATTTCCTTTGCCTTCTGAGGCTTCATTAATGGAGGCGCACTAGTGTTCCCTCCATCCCATCAATTCCAAATCTGCAACGAAGACTGCCCTCTATACCATATTAAACACACTCATGACCCACCTTTGTCGTGCGGTGAGTGTGAATGTCGGGAGAGGGAGCCTAAAAAATATGATGATAACGGGGCTCGTACGTCCTGTTAAAAGTGAAGGAGGAAAGATGCTACCGCTTATCCATTTGAGTGATGAAGAGGAAGTCCGTGCCAAAGAAGTTGCTGCAAAAATGATTGGTTCGGCAAGTGGACTAAGTTTCGCAGAACTTGATGCTGCAATTGAATATGTCAGAAGTGCATTTGAAGGGGAAAGAGTCGGGTTGTACCGTTCAACTAAGTTTAATCCCGACTCCGACAAAACCGTTAGCGGCTGATTCTTCCGAGTTTTCTTTCGATTTCATCAAGTCGCTGTTCATTATTTCTTTCAACGATGAAACTGTGGACCAGAACGCATACTCCTTCATGGTGGAACTTACAGTTGGTTTCGTTGCAGCTGCTTATAAATCTGGCCCCAATTACATTGATTTGTTTTTCTGTAATTGGACAGGTTTTAATAGTGAACATCTTGGGTTCTCCTTCTGATTAAATTATAAATTTATTTGTTGTTTGATTCATTATCAGAAGGAGACTCTGAAGGGCAATGTCAAAGATCGGATTAACTATAGCAAAGACAAAATAGCACCGGAGTGAAGTTCTATCTACTACAGATAGCGGCTATCTTTGGAAGAGGAATATATCCATGAATAAATCACGCAAAAGCGTAGCAGTAGAAATTCAAAACATGGTGCTACGGCATCGGGCTTTATCAGTAGAGCAAATAAGCGAATTAACTTTCGGCTCTGCCAAAAGCCATTGGACATTATACAAGGAACTGAACCCCGAAGATTCTACAGCGAAGATGGGCGTTCTGGACCTTGTGCCGCTCATGAAAACATGCGGATCACCTGCACCTCTTGAAGCAATTGCCCATCAGATGAATATGGTGGTTATCCCGTTGCCGGAAGCGAGAGTTTGTACAGGCCACTTAGAAAACGACATGAACCGAACCACTAAGGAATTCGGTGATGCCGTGGTCAAGTTTTCCGCCATTATGGAAGACGGCGAAATCAAGCCCGAAGAATTTGCTGAATTCGACAAGGAAATCATGGAACTCGTTTCAACTGCTTTGTACTGGCGGGATGGAATCAAAGCTATGGTGAAGGGGTAACCTATGGGCTGGGCCGGAACAAATCTTTCCGAAAGTGAACGCAATACTATAGCGCGTTCATTGTTTGAAGTTGCCAAGGAAGAAGGTAAATGGCTGAACGGCAAATGTCCGCTTCATAATGATGATAATCCGTCCTTTGGATATAATTTTGAAGATGACTATTTCAAATGCCTTGCCGGATGCACTGATTGTGGCGACCTGATTAAGCTTTATAGTTTGGTTACTGGCTTGCCCAATGAAGTAGCCTTTAAGGAATTCAAAGATAAGTACGGGCATGGTGTTAACGACGCGCCGAAGGTTAAGCCCACTGTGCAGAAAAAGCGCAAGGAATCGAAACGTGGCGGCGGTGCGGTTATCCCTGAAGATATTTGGGGTCATATGCACCTGTTGCCGGATGATTGGTTTCAACTGTTGCAGAAAGAGCGCGGCTGGAATCCTGAAATTATCAAGCGGCTTGATCTGCGTATGCAGATGGTATTCAGGGATAAGGAAAACATGGTTCGCCCAATTAACGGGCAATCTATGCGTATTGCTATCCCTATTCGCGGCAATGACGGCAGGCTTCATAATATCCGCTTGTATCGCAAGCCCGGCACTAATCTGCAAAAGAAGATTATGTCATGGGGTAGGGGATATGGGAATGCTCGTTTGTTTCCTGCTCCAGCTCTACTTGGTAAGTCCGGCCCTGTTCTGCTTTGCGAAGGGGAACCGGATACTATTTGCGCTCTGTCGAATGGTTTTAATGCCATAACCCAAACATCAAAGACCGTTAGATGGTCAAATGAGCATTTAGAACCGTTTAATGGGCGCGATGTAATTATTGCTTATGATGCGGATCAGCCGGGACAAGAGCATGCAGATAATGCGGCTCGTTCTCTGGTACAGGTTGCGCGCTCTGTTCGGGTTATTGAATGGCCTGATTTTATGGGGCGTAATAAAGATGGTTCATTGCCCGCGAAAGATGGCCTTGATCTGACTGATTACTTTGTGAAGTTCAAACAGAATGCAAAAGCTTTGCAAGCTCTGTTTGCTTCGGCCCGCAAGGTTGAGATTCCTAAAGTTGGTGAAAGCGGTAGCGAATGGGCGTTTTTTAGGGAACGTACCTTCAAACCTCGACTACTGGCGGATCAACTGCTTCAGGATCAGCCTTTGCTTTATGATGATCTTACAGGTTTGCTCTATCGCTGGAACGGAAAATACTGGGAACAAATTTCAAGGGGCAATCTGCAACAGTCGGCTACCAATTATCTCGGCATCGAGGCCACAACAAGCAGGGTGAACGATGCAACGTCACTTGCGATTAATCTTGCGAATCTTCCGCATGGTCGCGAAGTAAATGATCAGGGTGAATGGGTGTGTCTACAAAATGGCATGCTCAATTTAAAAACGCTCGAGCTCAAACCGCACGATACGGATTACTATTCTACAATTTGCCTCGGTGTTTCGTTTAATCCGGATTCAAAAGCTAAATGTAATCGCTGGTTAAAGTATCTGGATGAAACGGTTCAGACTCCCGGACCTATTGCCCAGCTCCAAGAGTTCATGGGCTATTGTCTGACTCGCGACGTGCATTATGAAAAGTGTTTGCTGCTTCTTGGTGACGGATCGGACGGTAAATCAACATATTTGAAAATTGCGCGGGAGTTGGTTGCACCTGCTAACTGTTCGGCAGTTGCTTTTCAGGATTTGGAAGACCAGTTCCGACGCGCTAGCCTCTATAATAAGCTTCTCAATATTTCGACTGAAATAGGCTCTGCCGCTATGGAAACACCGACCTTTAAGGCTGTTGTATCCGGTGACACGATTCAGGGCGCATTCAAGCATAAAGATTCATTTGAGTTCCCGCCGTTCTGTAAGCTGGCATTTGCGGCTAATAAACTGCCACGTGTGCTTGATAATACGGATGGCTTTTTCAGGCGCATGTTGCCGATCAAATTTAAACGGCAATATCTAGAAGATGATCCTGATCGCAATCCAAATCTATTCAAAGAATTGAAAGAGAACGAGCTATCGGAAATATTTCATTGGGCGTTGGTTGGTCTGCATCGGCTCTATGAGCAGGGGCGGTTCACGGCATCAGATGAAACAATTGATCTACTGATGGATTACAGGCGGCTTAATAACCCTGTTCAGGCGTTTGTTGAGGATACTTGCGAACTGTCAGACGGCGTTAAGGAGTCGAAAGACTCGCTCTATAAAGCCTATCGCGAATACAGCGCAAAGAATGGCTATCAGCCCATGCATAAGGAGAACTTTTTCAGGGAACTCTATTCAGCGGTGAAGACTCTTAGAGAGACGCGCCCACGGGTAGATGGTCGGCGGTGTCGGATGATTACGGGTATTAAAACTAAGTTTGAACTAACGGCTTCATGATGTCTGTTTTCCCCGTACCCCTTTCAACACGGCGGCGTGCCCGCGCCTCGACTGCCCGACATTTTGATTCATGTATGCAAATATCCGCTCCCTTGGTGAGACGGTCCATGTGTCTGGTCCATTTGGTCCCGCATGTAATTTTGTTAACCCGCATGAATACTGGCTCTGTCCACGTGGTACCAGCGGTCCACGTCCATTCGGTAAATCTCCTTACATGCGTGTGTGCGTATATGTACCCGTACACGCGAGATTCTGAGCATTTGGTTTTCTGGTCTGGTACATGGACCACTTGGACTGAAGTTAAAAAAAGTAAGAGTTATCAGGTACTTTTGGTTTTAATTGAGTTGGACCAAGACTGGGACATGGTACCGAAATGAATGCACTGACAAAGCTTCAAAGCAAATACAAAGAGCTGGAACCTGAATCCCTTTTCAGCAGGTATAGCCGTATGTGTCGGCAGGATGATCTTATTCCCATGCAGAAAGAAGAATTCGAGAAGCATTGGAAAACATTCGAAGACGGACACAAGGCAATGAAGAAGCTAGGCGCAATGATTCGGGAGCATCGGCAGATGTTCATGGTTAAACGGAACAAGGCGGATGAGTTGGTTGTGGTGATTGATGAAGCGTGGGGCAGAGCTAATGGTGAAACCGTGTGGCAAATGTGGGAGCTGTTCGAACAAGCCGCGCCGTTGATCTGTTTATGCTACCTAAATCGCTTACCTTTTCATGGTGATGAACCACCGAAGAGAATTACAAGCACCATGTTAAATTTGGGTCCTCCCCGGCGGTTCCCGAAACACGGGTAGTATCGACCTCGGGTCTTTTGCACACGGAATGTTTTAAAAAATATGCACACTGCACAAACTGTATCAAACGTGTCACTTTCACAATTCAGGTGCTACTTAAATGGCTGAAAAATTTTACAATTCGATAAATCAGGCGTGGGTTCAGTTCGGGCAAGAGAACTGGCAAATTTCGCGGCGAACCTTCTTCAATTACGTCGGTAAGAATAAACAGGTGAAGCCCATCGGCGGCAAATATTACGAAGATGATATTTCAGAACTTGCCCAGCAAATCGGCTGGGTTCCCATCGGTAAAAAGGTTGAAGCCGAACAGCCGGACGAGGAAGGCTTAACCGGAGATTCAGCAAAGCGTTTTCAGGAAGCAAAAGCCAAGGACAAGGAATACGAAGCGGAGCTTAGAAGGCTGAAACTTGAACAGACACAAGGCAAGCTCATTGACCGTGAAAGCGTGGAAATGCTCATGGCTGGTAAGACTTCGGTGCTGGATACGGGCCTTCGCCAATTGTTTTTGATGAAAGGGCGTGAATTTATCCATGCTGTTGAAGGTAAACCGGAACATGAGGAAACATTCATCCAGCTTATGAATGACGAGCTGGACGAATTACTGAGCGAGTTTGCGCGTACTGATCAAATCACAATGGAGTTTGTAAGTGGAAGCCAGTTCGATAGTTAAAAAAATGGTCGGAAAGCTCATACCCGTTCCGGTAGGTCGCTTTTCATTACCTCCAGAAATGATAGGGAAGCGGTTCACCTTTTCATTTAGCAGGGGTGAAAAGCAGATTTTGCGGAAGCGTAAAAAGATCAAGGTCAGCAAGTGGGCGGAGCAGTCGCGAATTCTGGTTCCTGAATCCAGTTCCTTGCCGGGCATGTGGCGTAATGATGTAACGCCGTACCTTACCGACATAATGGATAGTCTTTTCCATAGCGGAGTTCAGACCGTTGTTGTTTGTGCCGCTCCGCAGGTTGGTAAAACCGAAGTGCTGCTTAATGCGCTGGGCTATGCCGTGGATCGTGAACCGAGTCCGGCAATGATCATCTATCCCGATATGACAGCGGCGAAGGATTCGAGCAGGGATAGAGTTCTGCCAATGCTCAAAACTTCACCGAAACTTTCTAAGTATTTGACTGGCTCAACGGATGATGAAGCATCGCTCCGCATAAACTTACGGCATATGCCGATCTATATGGGCTGGGCGCATTCTGCATCCCGTCTGGCATCGAAGCCTATCCGGTATGTTTTCTTTGATGAGATTGATAAATATCCCACCACCGCAAACAAGAAAGAAGCTGATCCGCTCAGTCTGGCGGAAAAGCGCGGGCGTACTTATCGCAATCGCAAATTTTTGAAAATTTCCACACCGACAAATGAAAGCGGCCCTATCTGGACGGCTCTGAATATCGAAGCGCAAGCCGTATTCGGTTTTAAGGTGCGTTGTCCGATTTGCGGCTATGTGCATGAAATGGATTTTGACCAGATTAAATGGCCTGAAAGAGAAACGGCTGATCCTTCCCAGCATGCCGAACGGGTCGAGGCTGAAAAGCTGGCGTGGTACGAATGCCCGAACATGGGTTGCAAGTGGGATGATGGAACACGGGATAAGGCCGTGAGTTATGGCGCATGGTTTGATCGTGTGTCCGGCACTCCACTTGAAGCTTACCTTAAATCTAAACGGCCTAAGAAGATCGGCTTCCATATTCCTAGCTGGCTATCAAGATTCGTTTCGTTGTCTGAAGTTGCCGCCGCATTTTTGCGGGGTCAGAAGTCCGGCCTTAACCCTGAATGGCGCGAAAAGTTGAAAGACTTCATGAACTCTCACAAGGCGGAACCGTGGGTTAATTATCAGCAGGAGCGTAGTGAAGATAAGATTCTTGCGCTTAAAGATGATCGTCCGCGGTTGCTTGTTCCCGGTGGTGACGTGGTGGCCTGTCTCACTGCCGCTATTGATACGCAGTCCGGCAGGGGCGGTTATTTCCCCTATGAAATCCGCGCGTGGGGTTACGGCATGACGCATGAATCATGGCTGGTTGCTGATGGTGAAGTGGATAGCTTTGAAGCTTTGGCGGAAGTTCTATGGGATCGGGAATACAAGGACGCAGAAGGCAATTCATATCTTGTGCGGCTGGCTCTAATAGATGCAATGGGGCATCGGACAGATGAAGTTTACGATTTTTGCCGACTTAATCGGGGCCGCATTCTGCCGCTAAAAGGTGAGCAGACAATGGCGCGCCCGTTTTCATACAGCCAGATTGATATTTTCCCCGGTTCAAACAAGCCTATACCCGGCGGCCTTAAGCTTTTGCGGGTGAATGTGACGCATTACAAGAACGCTTTATCCAACCGCCTTGCCATTAATCCCGCTGATCCGGGAGCGTATCACCTGCACAGTGAAGTTTCGGATGCGTGGGCGCGGGAAATGACCGCTGAATACGTGAATGAAAAAGGGTATTGGGAATGTCCGAAAGGAAGGCCCAACCATGCATGGGATATTGCCGGATACAACCTTGCTGCTGCGGACCTGCTGGGCGTTAAATCCTACAAGCAAGCGGGCATGAAGCCTAGGAAGCAAGCTCCGAAAAAGAAAGTAAACCCTTACACTAACGGTGGTAGATAGTATGTCAGCCAAGTTAATTGCGGCGGCAATGGCTAAAGCGAAAGAGGGCGTGATATTCAGCCCGAAGGATGGCGCGGTGTGTCCGTGGTGCGGGGCTGTGCGGATTCCGGTTACTTCATCGCCTAAGTGGGATGCTGGGATTAAGATTCGGTATCATAAGTGTAAGGAGCATGGTTGTTTGCTGGCTCAGATGGGGCAGGGGGTTAAGAGTATTCAGGGGGAATAGAAAACCCCGCCGGAGCAGGGTTAGTTGTAAATTGAGCTATTAGAACATATTAAGTTATGGTACTCTTCATAAGTCATTTCGTTATTTTTTTTAGATGTTATATAGTCAGCAATAAGAGGAGATACTGTTAAAAAGGCCTGTATTGGGCGTGTAAAAGTATCACCATACATTAGTGTTAAATATCCAGCTAAAAGAGTCGTTATTTGTTGAGGTGTAAGTATAAATCTGTTTGTTTTAAGTTTAAGGTAACTATATAATCGTAATGTTGCTTCAAATGATAGTGTCTTCATCATATAAAATGATGAGATCGCAAGTTCTATCTCGTCATAGGGGTATTTATTATGTTGTATATAAAGGCCTATTCTTTGTTCTAAATCATCTGAAGACATCTTGGATAAACTGTAAATAGGCCAGTTTAATGCAGTGAGTTTTGAAATATTTTGAGCAATATTTGTTTTTTCGTTTCCAATTTTTTCCCACAATTGATCGAATTTAGAATCTAATCCACAGTTAAAGTTAAGTGGGTATTCTTCATAGAAAGTGTAGTTTTGAAATATATGCTTGAATCTAAACCAGCTTTCTTTTCTTGTAATCGTTTTAGAGGTTATATAAATCATTTTAAGCGGCTCATGCAATTCATATGGTTTGATATAATATAGTAAATGTTCAAATGTTTTGAAGCTTGTTTTATGTGGAAGTTTATGGAATTGGGATAAACTTTTTCCTACGATTCTACTTTTAGGTAGTTTGATAACTTCGTGGCTAAGGATTAAATTTATACACTTGTTTTTTTGATTATTCATTTTTAGCTGATCATATATGTATGCCAAAAGAAGTAAAGATGGGATATGTCTTATATTTATAGGAACTGTTTTGCGGGCTTTATTCAAATCATTGTTTAAAATTAAAATCATTCCTCGGTAGTAATTTTCACTATCGCTGCTAAATAATTTTGCATTGTCTCTTTTTAAGTATCTACTAATGATATCATCATATTTTTTGTTCTGACCTTGTCTACATTTTATGATGTAATAGGTTGATAAATTTAAGAATCCACTATTTGGGGTGATCGAAGAAAAGTATTTCTCTGCAACGAAGTGGTCTCCGCCATAGTAGTTAAGTATTCCAAGGGTTGCTATATCAATAATAGAATGTTTTTTATTAGATCTAATAATTTCGTGTAGCTTGATTAGTTGCTGTCCACGGCCTTTTAGAAGACGTTTTTTAAATTCAATCCATTCTCTATGTGCTAAAAGTTCTGGGTGCTCACGTATAAGTCTATAACTTAAAAGATATGTGGAATTGTTGCTGTAAAGTAGGTGAAAAAGAGTGAAAGCATCTATCTCTGATGAAAAGTTCATTTTTGATGAAAATTCTCTACAGTAGTTAGCGGAAAACCACTCTTCATGTGGCATTTCCCAAATGCAATGCTCCTTATTGGTGAGGAAATGTTCTTTTTCTTTACGCGTTGTAGCTATTTTACTCGATTTTTTTAGATGTAGTAATGCTTCTGTGTATTCCCCTTTATCTAAATATATATTAAATAATTTGCTTGAAGCCCAAAAGTTAGAATGTTTTTTAGCGGACTGTATATAATAATTTAATGCTTCGGTGTCTTTATTTTTATTTTCGCAATAAGAACCACTGTTGTATTGGAATTCACCTTTTTCTCTATCATTAGAAAATAATTTTTTACATTTATTTAAGTATTTTTCAGCTTTATTATAATCACCTTTATCTCTTAGTTTTAAGAAAGCATTGTTGTTTGCCCAAAAGTTAGGATGTTTTTCTGCAGCCTGTATATAGTGTTTCAATGCCTTTTCACTGTTATCATTTGCGTGGTCGCAATAAAGACCTTTATTGAGAGCGTAGTTGCTTCTCTCTAAATCACTCGATGCTAGTTCTTTACATTTATTTAGGAACTTTTCCGCTTCATCATAATTATATTTTTCTAGTAGTATCGTGTATGCATTACTGTGTGCCCAATAGTTTGGATAAAGCCTAGCTGCTTCAATATAGCATTCAAGTGCCATATAGATTTCTTTTTCAACATATTGATAGTAGAAACCTTTGTTCACAGAATGATAACTTTTCTGTTTATCGCTTTTTGCAAGAGTCTTACATTTTTCTATATATGGAAGCATCTCTTCGTATCTTGATAGTGCAAAGAGTGCATTACACCAAAAATCATTGAACGCAAAAGTGGAGTCAAGAGATGATATTTTTGCTACAAATTCTAAACCAACATCGTATCCTTTACTTTTGCTTATAATGCGAGCCTTGACTAACGTCGCTAAGTTTTTTTCAAAAGTGGTAAAAGTAGCCGTATCAACTACATCAAGAAACGTAGCTTTTTCTTCAAAGTCTTGGTCCCAGAATGAATCGCATATATCAAGTAGTGTCGCGGTTGTATCAAGCTGCATATTCATTGAATTTCTCCAGTTAAATCCTTATTCGTAATTCTTTAGTCTATAATTTAGCGTAGATGATTTTACAACTAAAAACATTATTGGTTGAACTGTAGCTATATTTTTACACCTCCAAAATATAATCCCCACTTGACATTCTAAACGCTCGTACGTACAAACTTCACATGATCAAAGAAAAAGTAGCCGTCTCTATTCGATTAGATAAGGCAGACCACAAGCGTTACAAACTATACGCCGTGGAGCATGAAATAACTTTTAAAGAGATATTCATAGAGGAAATGGAAAGAAGAATAGCCGAAGCAGAAAAGCAAAAGAAAGAAAAGTAGCCTAAATAAAAACGGCCCGGAAAGGTGCTACCAACACCAGAACCGAGCCTAACCACAAACGACCTTCAAAGGAGGTGCGTTATGGCTGGAAAGAACTTAGCCAATTCAAACACTTCTGACAACAGTTCAGTTGTCGGTTCCCCTACGCTTGTTATCTCTGATGGCAAGCCCGTTGTTTCGTCTCTTACAATTGCCGAGCATTTTGGTAAGCGGCACGATAATGTTTTACGAACTATTGAAAATCTAGAAGTTCCTCAAGATTTCACTGCCCTCAATTTTGAGGTTAGTGAATATGTAGACAGAACAGGCCGCAAACTTCCCGCTTACAATATAACTCGCGATGGCTTCACCCTGCTAGTAATGGGCTTCACCGGAAAGAAAGCCATGCAATGGAAGATTCGCTATATCGAAGCTTTCAATGCAATGGAGCAGGAACTTCTACGTGTGCGGAACAGGCCGCTAGAAAATAAAACTATAAAAGCAATCTCGGATTGCCTGATCCGTGACAACTCAGTGCATGCCTTTATTGAAGAAGCTTGCGAAGTAGCCTCATGGGGCAGGGTTTCAAAAACTGAGCTTTACGAAAGCTACCAGATTTATTGCAAGCGCACACAATGCCGTTCTGTGCACCGCGCAAGATTTTTTAGTGACCTTTACGCCATGATTAGAAGCGTTAAAGAAACCCGCCCACGGGTGAACGGAGAACGGCCTCGTATGCTCTTAGGCATTGCTCCATACAATCCGCTTCCGGCAGGATCGGAACCGTTAGAGCTTCCTGCATCCGCAAATCCTGATTACAGCCTGAATTCTCCAGAATCCTGCATTGCCACCGCAAAAGAACTCCTGCTTAAAAACCTGTCCAGCCTCCCAAGGCCGGAAAGACAAGCCATGCTCCTAGCTTATGATGCCCTGATAGAAGCGGAACAGGGACTTTGCGGGGAGGTGCGTCATGCTTAAAGATGATTTATGTCACCATGTTTCGGATATGATGTCTGCGGCCTGTACGCTTGAGTACTTGCAAGAAAAGCTAGAAGATGATCACCGTTATGGCGAAGCTTTTATGCTGGGTTTGATTAAAAAGACAATTTCAGAAGGGGCCGAGGCTTTTAGTATGTATGAGACGCAGGAGCAGAGGAAGAAGGCGGGGAAGGGTAAGCCTGCTGGGGTTTTGGAGTTGGTGCGGAAGTGAGTAAAATGGAAAACCCGCGTGTGGGTGTGAGCTAATTGCACTAATCTTATTCAATTTTTATGGAGTCGTAATATGGAAAATGAATCTGACACTATTTTGAAAACGTTTGTTGTAGCTCTTTTTAGTTCTTTAACTATATATTTTATTTTTGCTTTAGTTCATGAAGTTGCTTTCTACAATGAGTTGGGAACGTCTATTACGTTATGGCCTGTGAATGTGTCTGATATTATAATGAGTTCATTAAGTATTATTGCTGTCCTCGGTGCGACTTTCCTCACATATTTGTTTACCGAGTTATGTTTTTCAAAAATAATTGAAAAAAAAGGCGATTCTGGTTCGGTCTATAAGAGTAAGGCTGGAATGTTCATTGTTAAATTTATGATTTTAATTTTTCTTATCTCTGTAATGTTTTATGTTTTGTTTGGTGGAAGATTTAATATGATAATGTTTTTTACATTTGCATTAGCAATTGTGCCATTTGCTGTCATGTTTGGACCAAGGAATATAGGTAATAAAAAAAAATATATAATAATGCTTCAGTTCTCACTCTTATTAATTTCTCTGTCGTATTTTACAGGTGTAACTGAGGCTGATCAAGTTAAGAAATATTTAGGATCGCAGATAGAGATACAATTTAAGAATGAAAAAGTTGTAAAGCGTTATGTTATTAGGTTTCTTGAGAAAGGTGTTATTGTGTATGATAATAATATTTCAAAACTTGAGTTCATTTTTTATTCAGATATTTCATCTATTGTTCAAAAAACAAATTACAGACCATTTACTGGTTATTTTAATGATATTAAATGGTGGTTTTCTGCTTTTTATCATAATGAGTTGAAGTTAAAAACTTACTCAATTAGTAATAAAACTTCAGTTGTTTTTACAAATTCTTCTCAGTAAATTTTACTCCCCAGTAAACAACCCTATTCCAAAATAACCACCTCGATTGTTATGATTGTCCCAACTTGAAGGACAACCATAATAATCGAGGTTTTTTAATGCTCCAGAAACGGCTGGACTCTCTAAATAAGGCAATCGAAGCAATCGAAAGCGGCGCACAGTCCTATACCTTGAATGGTCGGACTCTCACCCGTGGTTCTTTGCAGTCGCTTTATTCTGAGCGTGACAAAGTGGAAATGCGCCTTGCCTTTGCTGGTAACGGCGGCAAGGGGTTCATTGCCCGTGCTTCGTTTCGGGGGCGTAAATGAACGTCTATAATGGCTGGACTTCCTTTGTTGCTCAGTGTGTCGGTGCAGTCTCGCCGGATGCTGCTGCAAGCTGGTGTCGTAGCCGTGCGAATCTTTCTGCTTACTCTGCGGCTTCCCGTCGTGGTCCCAATTCTAATTGGCGACCAACCAACCGCAGTGCCGATAACCTTTCTAGACACGAACATGCTTTGATTGTGGCCCGTGCGCGTGATCTGGTTCGCAATTCTACCCATGTTTCCGGTGCGCTGGAACGCATAGCAAACAACGTTATCTATACTGGAATCAAACCGCAGGCCGCACAGCTCAATGCTGATGGTGATCTTGACCACACCTTTAACCGTAAAATCGAACAGCACTGGAAAGACTGGGCGGAATCGGACGAAGTTGGTTTTGAAGATATTCAGCGTTTGATTATGAACCACCTTTGGCAGGACGGAGAATGCCTTCTCCGTTTCTATCCTGATCCTGATTTACTTGATCTTGGTATTGCACCTTTGGGCGTTGAACTTCTGGAATGCGATCACTTGGACAGCTCGGTTGATGGTCCTTTAGAGGGTGGCGGTTATGCCATGCGAGGCGTTGAGTTCAACCGTAAAGGGCATCCTGTCGCTTATCATTTATTCAGCGAACACCCCGGCGATATGCGCCGCTTGATGAGCCGCGAATCTGTTCGAGTTTCGGCTCAGTGGGTGCGTCATATTTTTCGGCCTATTCGCTCCAGCCAGAACCGTGGCATTTCGTGGATGGCTCCGGTTGTTATGGAAATGCGCGATTTCAGCGAATTTCAGGACTCGCACCGTATTGTTGCACGGCTGATGGCGGCTTTCGGTTTCTTCGTTGAAACACCTTATGCAGAAATGGTTAATCCGCTTGGCGGCGAAATGGGTGATCAGGCCGAAGGCGTGGAAGGGTACATTCCCGACTATGTTGAACCGGGGCAGATTGTGACCTTGCCGCAAGGAACCAAGGTTCATGAAGCCCAGTTTACGCACCCCGGCCCGACTTATGAGCCGTATGTGAAAACAAGCTTGCGCGGTAGTTCTACTGGTTTCGGAATGTCTTACGAAGCTTTTTCAAACGATTATTCAGATGCCTCCTTTGCGTCCGCTCGTTCCGCCACTCTGGAAGAACGGCGCGGCTATCGCGTTCAACAAAATCTTCTAGGTCGTAAGGGCGTTATGCCTACTTGGAAAATGTTCTGCCGGATGCTCTGGCTGGGCGGGCTTGAACCTTTGATGACTGGTCCGGTTGTTCCGGCAAGTTGTCAGTTCCCCGGCTGGCCTTGGGTTGATCCTATGAAAGATGCCAAGTCCGCAGACCTCATGCTCCGCATGGGCTGTACTACCCGTCGCAAAATATGCGCGGAGCGGGGCGAAGATTACGATGAAGTTGTTGAAGAGTTGGCGCGCGAAAATGAAGACATCAAGAAATGGCAAATGACGGAGAATAAAAGTGAATAAAATTTTCCCATTGAACCTTGCAGAAAGTGAGAATGCACCACTGCAACTAACTGCGGGGCTGAATCTATCAGAACAGGAAGAAGGCAAGCCGCGCCGCTTTCATATTGTCGGTTACACCGGATCAATTGTTCAGCGTTGTTTCATGCGTTTTGTCATTGAGCTTTCCGGCATCCGTACAGAAAAGCGCATTCCTATTCTTGAGGAACATGACCCTAAAAAGAAGATCGGCATTGCTGATTCTATCAAGCTGGAAGAATCCGGCTTGGTGCTGGAAGGGTTCTTTCTGGATACGGACGATGCGAAGGAAGTCATTAAACTCTCTGACCAGAAATTTCCGTGGCAAGCATCCATAGGGGTGTGGCCTGAAGCTGTTGAAGAAGTAAAAGTAGGTGCAACCGTTACCGTTAACGGTGAAGAGCTTGTTGGACCTTTATATGTGTGGCGCAAGTCGTTTGTGCGTGAAACATCCTTCTGCGTTCTTGGCGCGGATGGAGATACCGAGGCCGTGGCGATGAATGAACGGCCAAAACCTAAACCGGAGGAATCGGTCATGAAGAAATGGTTGAAACTTTTCCTGCGGGCTAATGGCCTTGAAAATGTCACTGAGGACTCTGCCCGCACCTTATTAAAAGAAATGGGACTAGATTACGAAGCCCTGAATAACCTTGAAGATGCACCTGCATGGTTGAGCGCGGATGGTGCTCCGAAAGTAGATCCCGCACAAGCTCAAACCCCGCAAGCACCTGCGAATCAAAGTGCTACGCCTCAACCACCGTTAGTTAACGAACAGGAAGTTGCCCTAGCTGAACGCCAGCGCATTAATTTTATTGATGATCAGGTTACCATGTTCGGGCTATCTGCTGATTTCCGCAAAAAGCTGGTTGATGGCGGAAAAGGGGCAAGTGATTTGAATAAGCTGATCCTGTCGGAACTAAGTTCCCAGCACCAGCCACTTGCACCTTCCGGTCATATTTTTGCCGGACGTACTGAGGGTGAAAAGCTTCATGATGCCGCTGTATCTGGAATGCTTTTCCGCGCTGGAATAACCGAAGAAAAACCCGCACCGGGCTATGAAGATTTCAGAGTGATGCGTCTTACCGATCTTGCAAGGGATATTCTGGAAAGAAGCGGTGTTTCAACCCGTGGAATGTCCCAGTCAAAACTTGCATCGCAGGTTCTTAGGCCTCAGCAATTCGGAGCATCCACAAGTGATTTTCCGTCAATCTTTGCGGCAATAACTAACAAAGTGTTGCTTAAAGCTTATGCAGAAGCTCCGGCAACTTGGCGGCCTTGGGTGAACATCATCCCCGCCAATGATTTTAAAGAAATCCACGGTGTGAGTCTGTCCGAAGCTCCTGATCTGGAACTTATCAACGAACACGGTGAATACAAGACAGGATCATTCAAGGATTCCATGGAAAGCTACCGCATTGCCCGTTATGGCAAAAACGTGCGCCTTACCCGTGAAATGCTGGTTAATGATGATCTACGAGTCTTCACCCGTATTCCGCAACTGTTCGGTAATGCTTCGGCCCGCAAAGTTGCGGATATTGTTTATGGTTTGCTGCTTTCCAATCCTAAAATGAGCGACAATTACAACCTATTCCATGCAAAGCATAACAACCTTGAAGCCACTGTTAAGGGGCGTGTTTCTGCTGCCACTTTGAATGCTGGTCGTAAGTCTATGCGTATGCAGAAAGGTCCGAATGGGGCGCGTCTTGATTTGCGTCCACGCTTTCTACTGACTCCAGTCGCACAGGAAACCGAAGCAGAAGTTCTTATCCGTTCTGCGGCTCTGCCAGATGCAAATATGTCTTCCGGTGTTCACAATCCTTGGGCCGGAAAGCTCCAACCTATTTCCGAACCTCGTCTTGATGATTTTGATGTCGATGCACATTATCTGATCGGTGATCCTGCACAGGTGGATACTATTGAAGTGGCATTCCTTGACGGTATTGAATCCCCATTTGTTGATGAAGAGCCTGATTTTGATTCAGACGGCCTTAAAATAAAGGTTCGTCTCGAAGCTGGTGCAGGGCTTATGGATCATCGCGGATTCCAGAAGAACCCCGGTAAATAAGGAGAATTAACATGGCTGGTAATCACGTTCAGATTGGCAAAACCATGACATGGACAAACAGCACCGGAGCGGATGTTCTGTCTGGTTCTCCGGTTCCTGTCGGGGTTTTGGTGGGTGTCGCTCTTGTAGATATTCCAGATGGCGCAATTGGTGAACTTGCAACGGAAGAGGTTTGGGAGTTTCCAAAGATCGCCGGGGAAATCTTGCAAGGGACCGTTGTTTACCTTGATGGGGATGGAGCTATCACTGTTTTGGCTCCTGATAACGTAAGAGCGGGAATCGCTTTCGCTTCTGCGGCTGATGCTGATGAAACTGTTCGGGTGAAGCTTAACGCTTAATACTATTTAGGTTCGGTTCCGTCTTATCGGGGCCGAACCTGAAAGAAATATTAGAGACAGATATGAACCAACTTTTCGACAATATTACAATCAAAGCTTGCCTTGCAGTCGGATGTTCTGCGGCCTCATGGCTTTTAGGTGGATTCGATAAAGCCTTGCTTGCTTTGATTGTTCTCTATCTGTCTGATTTCGCTCTTGGACTCGGAAGAGCATTGAAGAACGGTTCATATAGCAGTGCGAAATTCAGGCATGGCGTAAGCAAATTTGTGGTCTATGCCGTGGCAATCATCATGGCAAATATGCTTGATGTCACACTTGATGAATCTCTGCCCTCGGTTTGTGCATATGTTCGCGAATTCTTGGTTATGTATTTGGCTTCTAATGAATTTTTAAGCGTGGCTGTGCATCTAGCTGAAATGGATGTGCATGTGATTCCGCGTAAACTTACAGACAGGATTAAGTCCTTCAGGGATGAATTTGATCCGATTCAAGACAGGAGTCGTTATGGGACGTCAGGTAGATATGGTGGTGGTTCATTGCTCGGACTCGGCTTGGGGCAACGCGGCAGTAATCAACGAGTGGCATCTGGAAAGGGGGTGGAGCGGGATCGGATACCACATGGTAATTCTGAACGGCCACCCCACAAGCCGCGGAGAGTATGATCCTTCGCTTGATGGTATTGTTGAACTTGGGCGCGATATTGAAGTCAAGGGTGCGCACTGCAAAGGATTTAACAGTAGGTCCATTGGTGTTTGCCTGATTGGTAAAGAGACTTTTACCGAAAATCAGATGGAAACTTTGACGCAAGTTCTGCTTGAAATACTCCAGCACTACGGACTCGATGCGGACGCTGTTTACGGTCACAACGAACTAGATGATCACAAGACCTGTCCGAATCAGGAAGTGGCTGAAATCAGAGATCGACTTTGGAACTTGATGTCATGATCTCCATCCTTCTCGGTCTTTTTGGTGGCAAAGGAAAACTTATTGCCTGCATTGGCGGCGTAGTCGTGGTGGCATTACTTCTGGTCGGCATGCTCGTGAGAATTGCGTTTTTGAAAGCCGACATCACCACTCTGAAAGGCGAAAAGGTAGCTCTGAACGCTACGATTGTAACGGAGCAGGGGCTACGTGCAAACGCTGAGACAAGGGCTAATCTTGCTGAAGCGGATGAGAATCGACTGCATAGGGTAAACGCCGGACTTAATAATTTGTTGGAAGATGAGCGGACGAATAATCGTGAGTATGTTGTTCGCTTGGCCACTAGTCAGGAGATCAGCCGGAAGGCCGTGGCGGTTAAGCCTGAACAAACAACCGGAGTAATCGACGATGCGACAAGCAACTCTGCTGTTGGCCTGCTTAATTCTGTGTTCCTGCAGCAGTAAGCTCGAGATTCCTGAACCTCAGGTTGAAGTTATCGAGGTTGTAGCAAAGCTTGAGAAATGCCCCGGCCCAGGAGTCTATGAATTCAGTCGTCTGGATTCCGAACAACACCTCGGTTCACCCTATAATGTTAAGATTCTGACCGACAATGTCATCAATCAGGACAAGTTGATCAAAGATCAAAATGCAACCATCAGATGTTACGAGACGCAGGCGGAACAATGAACGATTTTCTAGCTGATATGGAAGACGACCTAGATATATTCTTTGATGGGCTGGATGCACATGAAATTCTTGTCATTGCCGAGAATCGAACATTTAAAGCCTACAAAGATGCTGACATGGATGAAGCAATGCTAGGCAGGGCAATGGTTTTTAATCCTGACAGCCCTGTTTTGACATGTAAGGAAATTGACGCGTCTGGTCTTGAACAAGGTTCCCAGGTGGTTTTGGAAAGCAAAACTTACGATGTGTATGCTTTTCGCCCTGATGGCTCCGGACTTGGAAAAATTGAACTTACTTTGGCTCAGTAATGGCTACAGCTCTGAAGATAGATGGCGATAAACTTGAGCTGATCGCCGCTGATTTTGCCGCAACTGAAAAGCAAATTGATGTTGCTTGCAAAAGAGCCATTTCAAAGCTTGCCCGGCATTTAAAAACTGTAGCTCTGCGTGAAACCAGCAAGGTAACTGGAATTAAGCAGGCCGTTCTTAAAAAGCGTTTATTTGTATCTTTTGGTGGTGGTCGCAATACCTCTCGGCTTTGGTTTGGATTGTATGGAGTTCCTTTGCGGGAAATGAACCCTAACCAGAATCGGACAGGTGTTCAGGCTGGAAAGATTGAACGTAAACACGGTTTCATTCAACAGCGTGGCGGTAAAACTGAGGTTTATAGGCGAGTTACATTAGAGAAGGGAACAGATAACCGGCTACCCATCGCCATACAAACAGCGAAAATTGATCAGGCCATTAAACATGTAATTGAGGCCGATATCCTCAAAGCTTTTGAACGCAAATTTTACATATTTTTTGAAAGGGAAATGAAATGGGAATCGAGCAAATAGACATATCCGAAGCGCATGAAGCGATTGTTCAAAAGCTTAAAGAAGCTTTTCCCGCTTGTTCCGTGGGTGACTATCGCCGTGAAAGCGGAACGGTGGTTGCTCCGGCCCTTGCTCTTGAGCTTGCCCATGTTGAGCCGGGCGAAAAAGATCCCGGTACAGGCCAGCTTGAAATAAACATGCGTTGGGTTGTCTATCCGCTTATCCATTTCAAAGTGAAGGATGCGGCCCGTGAAGTTGCCGCCCTAGTTTGTTCTCTTGCTAAGTTTATCGACGGGAACCGCTTTGGGCTTCCGGTTTCAGCGACAAAGTTTATTGGTGGTTATCCTGAAGACTTCAAGCCTTCAAAGGATGGATATGAAGAGTGGCGGGTTGAATTTGAGTTCAGTGGCTTGCTTGGCGAATCTATTTGGACTGGTGAAGGCAATACACCGCAAACGGTTTTTCTTGGCTATTCGCCATTGATTGGCGCGGACCATGAGCCGGAATATCAAGTGGTTACAGATGGTGAAATTCCAACACAGGAAAGCGGAGGGCAGGTCATTGCAGAATTCGAACTTCCATAAGTCAGAAATTGACCGCCGCTTATCAAACATGATCCGCATAGGAACCGTTGCCGAAGCTGATTACAGCAAGGCACGTGTTCGTGTGTCCTTTGGTGAAGCTGTTTCTGATTGGCTTCCGTGGGTTACATTTCGCGCTGGTGGCGACCACACTTGGTGGGCACCGGAAGTCGGCGAACAGGTGATTGTTTTGGCTCCGTCCGGTGAGATTTCCGGCGGTGCTGTTTTGGGTTCTCTCTTTTCCACTAATCATCCGGCCCCGGCGGATCGACCTACTATTCATCGTACTACTTATGAAGATGGCGCGATTATCGAGTATGACCGCTTGAATCATATTTTACACGCTTACATTCCCGGTTTTGAGAATCGCGAAATTGATAAGGATATGACTGTTCAGGTTCACAGGGATGTTTCCATGACCATTGATCGTGATGAGTTTAAGCAGGTCGGGCGTGATGTTTTTAATGATATTGGCGGCAACCGCACTGATATTATCGGCGGCAATGTTTCAGATGATATTGGCGGGGATGTTAACCGTGCCGTCGGCGGTAAGGTAATACTTGATGTTGTTGGTGAAATTGTAATCAACAGCGCAACCCGTGTAACCCTTTCCGCTCCGCAACTTGTTTTTGATGGTCCTATCACCCACGGCAACAGCACCCACGGTGGCGGGGCAGAACTTTACGGTGAAATTATCCACCGCGAAGGTGATTTTATTCAGCATGACGGCGATACCATTTCCGAGGGTGTTTCCCTACAACATCATGTTCACGGTGAAAACGGCACCGTCACTGATGAACCCACTGGAGGTGCATCATGAAAGGTGTATGCGCTGTAACTGGCAAACATGTTGAGGGGCTTACACACCTTCGCCAGTCCATTACTGACATTCTTACTACTCCAATAGGTTCAAGAATCATGCGGCGCACTTATGGCAGTCGCTTATTTAAGCTGGTTGATAGGCCGTACAGCTCCGACTTGTTGGTTGAATACTATTCTGCCGTTGCTGAAGCTCTTAAGAAATGGGAACCACGTTACAAGCTCACCAGCGTTATAGTTGAAAGCCTAAATTCAGCCGGGGAAATCATTATCAATTTAGTTGGTAAGTACTTGCCGGAAGGAAAGGAAATCACTTTAGACGGGATAGTAATATCATGACCTTTGAACCTATTAATATGTCCAAGGTTCCGGCCCCTGATATTGTCGAGCCGCTTGATTTTGAATCAATCCTTGCTGAATTGCTGGCTGACCTTCGCGCGCGTGATCCGCAATTCACTGCGCTTGTTGAATCTGATCCCGCTTATAAAATTTTAGAAGTTGCCGCATACCGTGAACTCGGCTTGCGCCAGCGCGTTAACGATGCCGCCCGCGCTGTGATGGTTGCTTATGCTCCGGGTGCTGACCTTGATAATCTGGCGGCTCTTGCGCCAGTTGAGCGAAAGCTTATTGATGCGGGTGATTCTGAAGCCCGTCCCGTTATTCTTCCTACTTATGAAGGTGATGATGAATTTCGTGCCCGCGTTCAAATGGCCCCGGAAGGGTTTTCTTCCGCTGGTCCTGATGGGGCGTATGTTTTCCATGCTTTAAAAGTACCCGCTGTGCGTGGTGCGGCGGCTTTGAGTTCGTTGCCGGGTGAGGTCGAGGTTTATGTTTTAACTCGTGACGGTGACGGCTTGCCGGATGCTGAAACCCTTATTGCTGTAGATGATGTGGTCAATGATCGCGAAGTTAGGCCGTTAACTGACCATGTGACCGTAAAACCTGCTGTGATTGTAAACTACGAAGTTAAAGCAACACTTTACATTCAGCCCGGTCCGGCTCCTTCGTCTGTTATTGATTCAGCCCTTGCCGCTGTAACTGAATATGCAAACGAAAGGCATAGCCTTGGCTCAACTGTTCCGCTTTCCGGTATTTATGCCGCTTTGCACGTTGAAGGCGTGGCAAAAGTTGAACTTATTTCCCCTGTTTCAGATTTAGCAATGCAACCAGAACAGGCGGCTTATTGCACCTCGTTTGAAGTAGGGGAAGGCTAATGTCTGACCTTTTGCCTATTAGCGCAACTAAACAGGAACGGGATTTATCCAACGCCGTTGCTAGAATTGAAGCCGTTCCGGTTGATATCCGTGATTTATGGAACCCTGAAAAATGTCCGGTTGTTTTCTTGCCGTGGTTGGCGTGGTCGCTTTCCGTGGACCTGTGGAAAGACTCATGGCCCGAGGCAACAAAGCGGGCGGTCATTAAAACAAGCATAGCTATTCATCGTATTAAAGGAACTCCGGTTGCCGTTGAAAGGTATCTTGATGCCCTCGGTATTTCTGCCGACGTACTTGAATGGTTTGAATATGACGGAGATGAATACAAGTTCAAAGTTTCCACTGAAACAACCGCGAGTGAAGCTGTATATTTTGACATGCTTGAAGCTGTAGCGGTTGCGAAAAACACCCGTTCACACCTCGATTCAATTGTGTTTCATTCCACGCTTATAAATCCTTCATTTACTGGCGGGGCTGTTCGCTCCGGTTCAGTTCAGCATATTCCTGTGCATATCAATATTTCTTCTGATCCAGCCCTTTTTTACAGCGGTGCAGGTGTCAGAGAAGCGGACATTATTACTATAAATTTACCTGCTACGTCGCTGGAAGTTGACCCTGTGGGGTTGTTTTTTGGCGGAGCTGTACAGGTGATTGATACCATTACCATAGGAGGCATTAATGCCTAATTTTACAGGTATGAAACTTACCCGGCACGGCATGGAGCTTTTAGGCTTGGTCGGTGCGGGAACCGTGCTTGATTTTACGCGTATTGCTGTAGGGTCCGGCATTTGGAATGAATCTCAACTAAGTGCACCAGCGGAGCTAACCGCGTTGCTTGATGAAGCTATGAGCCTTGATATTGGTTCAATTGCTCCTAGTTCCGTGCCGGATACTGATGAACCCGCAGGGTGTTATACTCTTCACGCAATGCTGACCAATTCGGGCCTTGTCTCGGGTTTTGCTCTGCGTGAAATAGGAATTTTTGCAACCCATCCGTCGCGCGGTGAAATTCTTTACGCCGTGGATTATGCGGGTGAACAATACGATTATATACCGCAACTTCCTGCCGGGGCCGCGCCGCTTGAAAAGCAATTTCGTATTGATGTTGTAACTGGCAATGCGGCTGAAATTACTATCATGCAAAGTCCGGTACTTTTAGCAACGCAAGATGACATTGTTGTCCATGATGTTGACTCTGAAGCCCATCCTGATTTGCTGGCAAGACTCGCAACCGGAATCCCTGAAATTATAAGCCCGGCAGACGGGGCAACTGATATCGGTGAAACTCCTATTATTTCCGCCCATGAGTTCGTGCCTGTGTTTGCAAATACTGAGCATCAAGCAAGCCAGTGGCAGGTTGATCTTGGATCGGGAAATTTTTCAAATCCTGTTTTTGATTCTGGTCCTAGTTCCGTTGCTTTGAACAGCTTTGAAATTCCTGCCGGATATTTACAGGTAAGCACTCTTTACAAAGTGCGGACTCGTCGCCGTTTGAATACTGGGCAATGGTCGCCATGGTCTGATCCTAAGAGTTTCACAACTCGTTCAATTTTTAATTATGCAGAACGTCCGGCAAATACTTTGCCTGTAGCCGATGCAACCAACGTGCAGGAATGCCCTACTTTAATGTCAGGCCCCTTTGCCGTTGTTGGTGATACTGCGGACACTCACGCGGGGATTCAGTTTAGGATTAGGCAGGGTGATACAGTTCTGCATTTATCGCCTGAACTTGGCGTGGTGCTGGAATACTTAATGCCTGCCGGATTGCTTCAGGTTTCCACTGATTATGTTTTTGAGTGTCGCCATAAGGGTACGTTGCTTAGTTGGTCTGAATGGTCAACGGCAACAGGATTCCGCACGAGCTCGGCTTTCATCACAGGTGACGAAGCTGTGTTTCTTTCTGCATGGAATGGGCACGATGATGCAAGTGCGGCGGGTGTTGCTCTTGCTGATAATGCTGCGCTTCGGAGTAATGGCGTAGATCAGGATGCGGCTGAAACTGATTGGGCTGAAATTTCGATGCGGGCGAAAGTGCGGGATAAGGGAATACCCGTTCTTGCAAAGACTGATGCGGATACTCTTTTTACAAATAAAAAAGTTTTAGCGAATACAAACCTCATAACCAATCTAGGGGCCGTTGTTTCTGGAGATGTCGTTAACAATTTTAATAACAAGCTCTTTTTTGCAATTCAAAGTGAACTTTATGAATACGACATTGCTACTGGCACAACTACTTTAAAAGTAGAGAATCTAACCTCTGATGAGACATCATACCATGCTATTATCTCAGTAGATGATGACACGCTGCTTCTTGCAATTGGTTACTCTGATTACGCTTTGTATAAATACACTATAAGTACAAATAGCCTAGTCGAGTTAACAAAGCCGCCTTCACAGGGATATTTCTCATTGGGTATGGTTGACTCTGATACATTTATCCTTTGGGCAGGAAATTCTAAAGCCTACGAGTTTACCCTGAGTACAAACAGCTATGTTGCTTTAAATGATAGCGTTGTGGGTATTTGTAAAACTATGCACAATGTAGATGGTAAATTTTATTTTGCAATTCAAAGTGGGTTTTATGAATACGACATTGCTACTGGCACAATAACTTTAAAAGTAGGCAATTTAACCACAGACGATACAACATACCATGCAATTATCTCGGTAGATGATGACACGCTGCTTCTTGCTATCGGTTACTCTGACTATGCTTTGTATAAATATACTATAAGTACAAATAGCTTAGTAGAGTTAACAAAGCCGCCTTCACAGGGATATTTTTCACTGGGTATGGTTGACGCTGATACTTTTATTCTTTGGGCCGGAAGCTCTAAAGCCTATGAATATACCCTAAGTACAAACAGCTATGTCACTTTAAATGATAGTTACGTTGGCATTGGCAAATCACTATATAATGTCGGAAGCTATGAGATTGATATAAGTTCGGCCAATTTTAGCGGTGCACCTTCTAAGGTTCACGTAATGCCCGCTCTCACAGCCGCCTATGGACCCGATGGAATTTCGTTTGTTTCAGAAGATTTCATTGAAATTCCAATCGAAACCACAACTCTTGGTACAGACTCCGACCCTGACCGCCCTGATTTCATTCTACTTGAATCTATAAAGCAAATCCCGGCTGAATCTTTCCGCCGGGTGGCCCTTGGCGTGTCTGAATTGTCTAAGGACAGCGAGTGTCGTGTGTCTGAAACGCAAATAGATACTTGGAAAACAGGAGCATAACACATGAATATAAATGACATGACTGTTGCCGATAAAAAGATACTTGCGGCAGAGCTGGCCCCGTTCATTCTTGATGAAATTGGCAACTCTTCTGAAATCATTCTTCCGGGGGCAGATAGAGCCGTTAAGGTTCAGGTTCGTCTTATTGATAGCGGAAAAATATCAACCGGAACACATAACGAACTGGCAGAAGCCAAGGCCGCTTACGAGGCTGCGACAAATGTTGAAACTCGTAAAGATGCGCTTAAATCAATCATTGAAATTTTCACTGTAATTTTAATGGGCCACAATAACTAAATAGGAGAATAATTATGGCTGATAATTTTTTACATGGTGTTGAGGTTATCGAAATTGACGATGGGCCGCGCACTATTAGGACCGTTCGGTCCTCGGTGATTGGTATCATAGGCACTGCTCCTGATGCTGATCCGGCAACCTTTCCGCTTAATACTCCTGTGATGATTGCGGGTAATCGGACTGAAGCTGCAAAGTTGGATACTGTCGGAGATGGGGCTGGAACTTTGCCTAATGCTTTAGATGCCATATTCGACCAAATCGGGGCAGTAGTAATCGTGATTCGTGTTGATGAAGGAGCCAATGAAGTAGAAGCAATGACAAACGTCATTGGGGGCGTTGATCCGCTTAATGGTAATTATTTAGGAGTTCAGGCTCTGCTTGGTTCAAAGTCTGCTTTAGGATTTACCCCTCGTATTTTGATTGCTCCGGGCTTTACTCACCAGCAAGAAGAGGATTCCGAAAATCCTGGTACTTTCTTTAAGAATCCGGTGGTTGCAGAGCTTGAAGGATTGGCACCGCGTCTACGGGCAATAATTATTGTAGATGGCCCTAATACGAACGATGCCGACGCAATTAGCATGGAAAATGATCTTGGTGGACGTTGTTACCTTATTGACCCTTGGGTCAAAGTTTATCGTGATGGGGTTTATGTAAATGAGCCTCCTTCCCCGCGCGCCGCAGGACTTATTGCCTCGATCGACAATGATAAAGGGTTTTGGTGGTCGCCTTCTAATCAAGAAATCAGCGGTATATCCGGTACGGCCCGCCCTATTGATTTTGCACTTGGTGATGCAAATTGTCGCGCTAATCTGCTCAATGAAAAGAACGTGACCACTATTATTAATGAAGACGGATTCAGGCTTTGGGGCAACCGGACTTGTTCGGCTGATGCTAAATGGGCCTTCCTTTCAGTTCGCCGTACAGCAGACATGATTAACGAGTCTTTATTGCAAGCTCATTTATGGGCGGTAGATCGCAACATAACCAAAACATACATGGAAGATGTGGTTGAAGGCGTTAATGCCTATCTTCGCAACCTTACAAATATAGGCGCGATTCTTGGCGGTACTTGCTGGGCCGATGAAGAGCTTAATTCAACGGATCAGATAGCGGCGGGGAAGGTCTATTTTGATTTTGATTTCACACCGCCAGCACCAGCTGAACACGTAACTTTCCGTAGTCGTATGGTTAACGATTACTTTGAGGAGATTTTCTAATGGGCGTAGCAGATAAAGTTTTAAAAGATTTAAATCTGACTGTAGATGGGTACGGATTTGCCGGGAACATTGAGGAGTTCAAGCCGCCGAAGCTTGTCTTGAAAACCGAGGACCACCGCGCCGGGGGTATGGATTCATCCGTACCTATTGAAATGGGTATGGAAGCACTTGAATCTTCTTTTATTCTGACTGGGCATTTCCCCGAAGTTCTTACAAAATGGGGAGTTTCCGTCGGCGAGAAAACACAGCTCACCGCGCGCGGTTCTCTTGAATCATATGATGGTTCTGTCATTCCGGTGGTGGTCAATTTACGTGGCATTATCACTGAGATTGAAGATGGAACATGGAAGCCCGGCGAAAAGAATAATCAGACTTTTTCCATGAAGCTTGAATATTACAAGCGTGAACAGAATGGAGTTGTGCTTCATGAAATCGATATCCCAAACATGAAAAGATTTATTAACGGAACTGACCAGCTTGCTGAAAGACGCAACTCATTAGGATTATAAAAATGACTACTATTAAACTTGAATATCCGGTTGAAGATAATGGCGGGAAAATTGAAAAACTAGAAATGCGCCGTCCGAAAGTTCGAGATCAAATTACAGCAAAAAAAACTAGCAAATCTTCTGACGAACTAGAGGTTCTGCTTTTTGCGAATCTTTGCGAAGTTGCTCCGGCTGTAATCGAAGAAATGGATATGAAAGACTATTCCAAGCTTCAGCAAGTGTATCGCGATTTTTTGTCTTAAGTCCTGTTGAAGTTCGGCGCGGTGTTCTGGTCCTTGCCCATTTTACGGGCTGGAGCCGTGCCGAACTTATGGACATGGACACAGAAGTCTTTCTTGATGATTTGTATGAGGCAGTGAGGTTGCAAGGTGGCAAGTAAAAAGTTTTCCGCAGTAGTTGAAATTGGCGGAGCCGTGAAAGAATCTTTGCGCTCAAGCATTAAGGTCTTGGGCGGTGATCTTTCCGATGTAGGCGATGCTGTCCGGGATGCAAAGAAAAAGCTCGATTTGTTAGAAAAGTACGATCCTCAAGGTGTTCGTAAAATGGGCAAGGAATATCGCGCCCTGCGGCGTGATGCTGCTAAGTTGCGTAAGGAGTACGAAGCCACAGCTAAGCCCACTAGAAAGATGGCGGCGGAGTTGGCCCGCGCCGAAGCAGCCGCTAAAAAAGCGGGCAAAGCTTATAAGGCTGGGCGCGATAAGCTCGAAAGTATGAGCAAATCTTTGAAAAAGGCTGGAGTTTCAACTCATAACCTTGCCGGGGAGCATCGCCGTCTTTCAACTGAGCTAGATAAAGCAAAAGATAAAATGGACCGCCTTAATCGCGCTATGGAAGCGGGCGGAAAGATGAAAAGCCAAATAGGTAGCGCGGCTCGTGTTGGTGCTGGTGTTGCCGCTGGCGTTGGGGTGATTGGCGCGGCGGTCACAATGGCGAATAAGGCTACTGGGGAACAGGTTGCCCTTGCTGCTTCTCTTGGGGTCTCCGCTGAAAAGTTGCAAGCTTGGGGCGGGATAGCGAAAGAAGCAGGGTTTGAAGTAGACACTGTTGGTGACCTTTTTGAGGAAATGAATAACAAGCTCGGTGAATCTGCCGGGGTTGAAGAGGTTACCGCTGTTAAAGACGGCTTGGACATGCTCGGATTGTCCTATGAGGAAATTAAAGGTTTAAGCCCTGAAGAACAGTTTGAAAAAATATCTAAAGCTATGAAAGATGTGCCTGATCAGCAACAGGCTGTGTCTGCGGCAGATATGATTTTCGGTGGTGAAGCTAATAAATTCTTCGGTTATATCAGGTCTCGTAAGGAAGGTATTAATGCTTTGCTTGCCCAGCAAAAGCGTTTGAATGTCATGTCAGACGAAGGGCGGGCTGGAGCATCTGCATACAATACTGCTTTTTCACATCTTACTACAGTTGTGGGGTCTTGTGCGTCGGAAGTTTCAGGCTTGATTGGGGGCGCACTAGCTCCGCTTGTTGATGAATATGGCCCAAAACTTGCCGATTGGGTGAAGTCTCATAAAAAGGATTTGATCGGCATAGGGGATGCTGTAAAAAATGCTATTCCGGGCTTTCTGGCATTTGGACGCGGGATCTATACCGTTGTTTCAAGCATAGGAAGCGTCGTTTCTACTGTGGCTTCACTGGTTGGTGGATTTGATAATTTGGCTATTATTATTGGGCTTGCCTTTGGAGTTAAGGCCGCGTTTGGAATTGGGCGGTTTGCAACTAATCTTTTCACGGTGGGCAAGGCCATTATACCTTTAGTTTCATCGTATTTCCCCGCAATCGTTAGCGGAATAAGATCTATAGGTCTGGCTGTAATGGCTAACCCTATTGGCCTTGCTATTGCTGCTGTAATCGGTGTGGCGTTGCTTGTTTGGAAGTATTGGGATCCGATTTGCGATTTTTTCTGTAATATTGGTTCGATGATTGGTGATGCTGTTTCATCAGGGTTTGATTTTATTAAGTCCATTTTTATGAACTTTACCCCATTGGGGCTGGTTATTCAGCATTGGGAACCTATCAAGGCGTGGATTGGTGATTTGTTCGGTTGGATAGGTGACAAGGCTTCCGCTCTTTTTGGAGGTATTGGGGATGCTGTTTCCAGTGTCGCAAGCTTTTTCGGCTTTGGTGATGATGAAGAGGATAAGGAAAAGTCGAAAGTTAGATCAAAAGAATCACCTGAAGTCGGCACGGCGGTTGCTGACTCATCCGCCTTGCTTGATCCGGTTGATGCCCGTCCCGAAGTCGGCTCGACAGCATCAGGAGTTGGCAACATGACTGCTCGCGAGAAAAAGCAACTTGCAGAGGCGGATTTGAACGCTGAGCATTTTCGCAAATTGGCCGAGTCTGCCCATAACGATGCCGATCAGCTTATGCAGGATTACTACATGCAGACTTCAGAAGAAGAAAAGGAAAAGGCTGCACGTATTAGGGATAAGTATGGATTGAAACAGGGTGAAAAGTCTGAAGTCGGCGTAACCGAAGCTCCAGCAACCGAAACAGCAATACCCGAAGTCGGCTCAACAGTATCAGGAGTTGGCAACATGACTGCACGTGAGAAAAAGCAACTTGCAGAGGCGGATTTGAACGCTGAGCATTTTCGCAAATTGGCCGAGTCTGCCCATAACGATGCCGATCAGCTTATGCAGGATTACTACATGCAGACTTCAGACGAAGAAAAGGAAAAGGCTACACGTATTAGGGATAAGCATGGATTGAAACAGGGTGAAATGCCTGAAGTCGGCGCATCTGAAACAGCAACACCCGAAGTCGGTGCAGCTAAAGGTAAGGAAATCCGTGTGCCCGATACAGTGCAGCCCTCTACACGCAATAATAACCAGCGCACCCAGCATAATAATATAGTTATTAATTCCGCTCCGGGGCAATCTGAAGAAGATATTGCAAATCTGGTTGTCGAAAAAATGAACGAGCAGGACCGAGATAATTCACGACTTGCCATGCATGACTAAGGATAGCTTATGGGAATGTTGAAACTAGGCGATTTTATTTTCAGTGTTGATACTGCCGCGTATCAAACTTTGCAACGTTCAACGGCTCAGAAATGGGCCTCCATTGAGCGTATTGGCAAACGGGCCGCTATGCAGGATTTAGGGCCGGGCAAGGATGAAATTACTTTGCCGGGTGTTATCTACACTCATTACAAGGGCGGTCTAGGGCAGATTGATAAAATGCGGAAAATGCAAGCGAAGGGCGACCCGCTTATGCTGGTGGACGGGCTGGGTAATGTTCACGACGAGTGGTGCATTCTTTCAGTCGGTGAAAAGGACAGTGTTTTTTTAAAGGATGGCATTGCCCTCAAGATGGAATTCACTCTCAAGATTCAACGGTATGAAGAATGATATACAGAACTAAAGACGGCGATATTTTAGACCGGATATGTTTTGACTATTACGGTTTTGAATCTGCGGTTGTAATCGTGCTTGAAGCTAATCCCGGTCTTGCTGATAAGGGTACTACTTTAGAAGCTGGCATTGAAATCAATTTGCCAGAAATTGCCACGCCGGAACCGGATCAAGGAATAAGCTTATGGGATTAAAGCACAAGCCCGCATATAGAGTTGAAGCCGACGGCAACGATATAACCGAAGCCATTCGCGAAAATTTAATATCTCTGACCATAACTGATGAAGCTGGTGTTAAGTCTGATTCTTTGGCTATTTCCCTGCATGACAGAGGCTACAAGCTACCGAAAGCAGGTGGACAACTTAAAGTATGGCTAGGGTACGGACAGGCGGCAACCTTCATGGGGCTGTATGTTTCGGACGAAATTTCGCTTTCCGGTCCGCCGGATAAAATGGACATAAAAGCGGCTGGCGCACCGCAGGAAAAGAGCGCGGCCTATTCCCATCTTCAAACGCAGAAAACTCGCTCATGGCTTCCGCAGACTATAGGCGCATTGGTGGCAACCGTCGGAGCCGACCACGGGCTTGACCCTGCCGTTGCTTCTGATTTGTCCGGCGTAGGGTTACCGCATATCGACCAGATAAACGAATCAGATATGCACCTGCTTACCCGCATAGCGGCGGATCATGATGCCATAGCAAAGGCTAACGGTGGCAAGCTTGTATTTGCTCACAAAGGGCAGGGTAAAACTATTTCCGGCAAGGCGATGCCTACCGTGGCCCTGATCCCTTCAGAAGTTACAAATTACCGCGTAAATATAACTGCTCGTTCTGACTATAATCAGGTTGTTGCTATCTGGCGTTCTGTTGAATCCGCGAAAGATATTGAAGAGATTGCAGGAGCAGGGGAACCAGTTCACCGCATTAGACATATTTATCCAACATTTGAAGCGGCGGCAAAAGCGGCAAAGGCTAAACTAGAGGCTTTCCAAAGGGGTAAGCAATCCCTTTCGGTAAGCCTTCCGGGAAGGCCAGAGCTAAGGGCAGAGTGTAGGCTTTCGCTTTCTGGTTTTCGTGATGGGGTTAATGGTCTTTGGAGTGTTACCCGTGCGACTCATAAATTGGGGAGTGGTGGGTATGTTACTAGTGTTGAGGGAGAGAGAATTTAATATATATAAAAGTCTTAACATATAGATTTCAATTATGTAATTAAGGATGAAGCAAATCGAACTAACGGAGCTTTTACACATGAGATTGATTAAACCGACGTATCACTCAGTATTTTTATTTGTACTGGGTATAATTTCTGGAACTGCTTTTATTTTATATTTTACGGGACCAAATGGTGATGTTGAAGCAAAGGATTATCTTAGCATCTTAAGTAGTTTCTTTATGTTAATAGTCGCTTGCATTGCGGGGTGGATTAACTATGAGCATTTGAGATGGCAAAAGCAGTCTCGCTTATGGGATACTAGTAAAAGTTTTTTTATTGATTTATTAAAACTTATAGATGAAGCAGATAACTATTATAGCACTCTTGAGCATAATATATTAGTAAGCACAGGGGCATTCAATGATCCGAGTATTCAATTGGAAACCGTTCCAGATGATTCTTTTTTGAAGGATTTTAATCTAAAATTGAAACAGTTAAAGTCCGTATATAGTTGTTTTTTGCCTAGCCTTTTCCGTGCTGAAATCGAATCGTATTTCCAAAAAGAGTCAGAAATTGAAGTTAATTGTAATGAAGGGATGTACGGTGAAATTGATTTAATTCAAGAGATCTTTAAAAGAAATGATGTTTTAAGAGAGGGACTTCTCAGTGTTTGCAAAAATTTCTTAGGCATTGACTGTAGATAGAGTAATCCCCCTCTAAAATGATTGTTTTAGAGGGGGATTTTTTTACTTCCGCACCAACTCCAGACCCCCCGCAGGTTTTCCCTTCCCCGCCTTCTTCACTTGTTCCTCCACTTCGTACATACTAAAAGCTTCGGCTCCCTCTGATATTGTCTTCCGTATTAAGTCCAATATGTAAGCTTCACCATAGCGGTGTTCCTGTTCCATTTGATCTCGCAAGTATTCGAGAGAACAAGCCGCTGACATCATATCCGAAACGTGGTGGCATAAATCATCACTATTCATCTTATGCCTCCCCATTCAAAATATGTTCAGCTTCTATAAGGGCATCGTAGGCCATTAGCATTGCTTGGCGTTCTGCTCTCGGCAATTGTTCCAGATTTTTGAGCATGACTTTTTTTGCTGTGGCTAAATTCGTGTTCTGTGGAACATGGCTATAGCTTACTGGCTCGGCTTTTTGCACAACTTTTGGTGGCGGATTGTCACGAAGTGAAAGTTTTGAAACAGCTTCCAGTTGTGGAGTAATGGCAATATTTGCCAAAATACGAGGCCGCTTTCCGTTTACTCTTGGACGGGTTTCACGAACATAGGTTGTGAGACAATATAAAGTCGTAAATAGACGGGCGCGGTGAACTGGCGAAACATTATTGCGAGTGCAAAAGTTGCAATAATGGGTGTAGATATCATCTTTTGAAATTGTGCTGTCAGGAGCAGGGCAGCATTCGTTTTGAACGAACATATTAATATGGTTGTACCATAGCGGATGCTCTGCTTCGATTTTGCCTATGTATACGTTGGTGTTAGCTTGCTTTTGCAACAGTTCTTGTTCCATTGCATTAAAAGCTTCAAGGTAGCTAATTTTCCATGCTGATGCTTTTTTGCCTGTGAAGCCCATTACTAGGTAGGCGAAGCCGTCACGGGTGAGGTTGAAGGAAGGCTGTTTTTTGTTCTGAGCATTGACGTAAGAGGACGGCGCAAAATTGCGCTGTCCGAAATCGTCAGGTAAATCAAGGAGTTCAATTTTACGCAGGACATCCTTGTGTTGTTTGCCAAAATGCTCGGCAATTGTAAGGGATGAAACAACAGGCTTACCGTCTGCTATAACAAGCGTAGGGGAACCGACAACTGAACTGTTGTCAGAAGTGTGTGAATTGGCTACGTTCTTTCCAGCCATAACGTACCTCCAGTAAAGGTCGTTTGTGGTTAGGCTCGGTTTGGTGCTTCAACACCTTTCCGGGCCGTTTTTATTTGGGCTACTTCTCGTCTTTTTCTTTCTTCTTTGCCTCTGCCATTCGCTTTTCCATACATTCTATGAACATGGCTTTGATGGTCATTTCCTGCTCTGCGGAAAAGATTTTGATTCGTTTGTGAAGGTCTTTGTCTAAACGCATAGAAAATAGGGTTTGCTCTTTCTTCATAGTATAGCTGTAATGCTGTAATGTTTGTCTGTCAATGTGAAATTATAATTTTGTGTTGAATTAATATGGTGGGGTGGGTATTGGAAAAGAGAAATACTATAAAGATATTATAAGGTAGGGAATTTGTGATGTTTTCTGTTATTGCGTTTGATTCAGCGGCTTACTTGAAGCAAGAAGAAATAAGAATTCCTTATGGCGAGTATAGTTTAAAAATTGTTAGGGAGAAGATTGAGAGGGAAGATGAAGCCCGAAATCCGAGAGCATTGTCTAATCAAATCATCATAAAATCACATAAAGAGCATCAGGCTCATATCGCTGGCAGGATGTTTTTGAGTGAATTTTCATGGCTATTTGATGTTGCGATATATGATATTATGCATACAGGTGGTTCAATTCCAATAAAAGGGATAACCGATTTTGTGGGGCATAGCAGGAGCCGTGTACCTGTTGACCTTGAAAGTTATTCGTATTCAAAAAAAACAGATGAACAGCTTCTTGCTTTAGGTCTTTATAAAGAAGCTATAAGCAGTAATAGTATTTTTTTTAAGTATCTTGGTTTATTTAAAATTCTTGAAATAGGCATGGATGGTAAGCAAAGGTCAAGGTGGTTAAAAGAGTATTTGGTAAAGAAACAGTATGATGATGCTGAACAGCTTTCAATTGATATGTGGAGGCAAGGACGTTGTGCTGTCGCGCACGGTAAGGATAGTATCAATGTTCATACTTTTCATGACTACCATAGAATCGAAAAATTTTATTTTATTCTAAAGCCTGCCGTTAGGTTGTATATGGAGAATAAATTACAAATACCTACTTTTAAGTGCAGTGAGGAAGTGTACCAGATATGAATTAAAACTTATGGAAAATGAGTCAAAATTCTACTCACGATTTACTCACCTTTCCACCAGCAATAACCATATTTCAAGGGAATAGAATGGGTGTTAACTCGCTGAATTAACATGATGCACATTCCCTTTCGTGGACTCCGGAGCTGGAAGCCACAAGTTCGAATCTTGTATTGCCCACCAGATAATTCAAGGGTTTACGTTGCAAAAGCATCGTAAACCCTTTTATTTTTGCTACCCAAATGCTACCCAAAATACAGAAATGTGTTTTGAGGTACGCCCATGAACACATCTGCACCTCCCCATAATCTTGAGCTTGAAAGAGCTGTTATCAGTGCTGTTTTACGGACCAGTGGTAAAAACATTTTATAGTGCACAAAAACGGACCCCTCAAATAACCTGTTCAATCTCTTAGTAGGGGGTTTGGTTTTGCCACTCTCACAGGGGTAATGACTGAAGTGCTCTATAGATGACGGACACGGCTCGAGAGGTTAAAGTCAGCTCATGCAGGAGAAATACTCATGAGTAATCGAAAGTATTCAGAAGAAT
>NZ_JONL01000011.1 GCF_000711735.1 Maridesulfovibrio frigidus DSM 17176 | reverse complement strand
GGGAGTCAATATACAAGCTTTTCTTTTTCATCGGCTCTTCGCAGATCCGGCTGTATAAGCAGTATGAGTCGTAGGGGAAACTGTTGGGACAATGCAGTAGCAGAGAATTTTTTCAGTAAACTGAAAAGGGAACGTGTTTATCGCACGACGTACAAAACTCGGGAACAAGCAAGGCAGGATATTTTTATCTACCTTGAGATCTTCTACAACAGGAAACGAAGACATGCCGGCATCGGTTATGTTTCACCAGAACAATTTGAGCAGGAATATTACCGTAAACAAAAACTAGCTGCCTAACCTAAAACGGACTGTCCGTTATTTATGTAGCATTTCAATATAAGCACCTTGAAAGTTCTCCGAAACTTTCATTTCCAATCTACTTCTATCCTCATCAACAAAATGAAAAAGGAGGGGATAAAGTTCTTTGGGATTTTTGCAAAACCGCTAAAAGTCATTATATAGAGTACAAACATCCTGTTGTATGTATTTTTGATTGTGATATTGTTAACATGAACAAGCAGCATGCTGGGAAGGATTATTTGAGCCACGGAAACAACGTGTTCTCGATGCTAATCCAAAAGCCAGAACATGTTGAATGTAAAATGTTTGCAATTGAACAAGTGTATCCGCTTCATGATATGATAAAAAAAGATGAATTTGGAAGAAGATTGTATATGAGTTCTGAATTCGATAAACACTCAATACATAACAAAAATAAAGATATTTGCTATAATGATAAAAAACCTGCGCAAGATAAAATACTAGACTCAGGTGTAATGCTAAGAAGGTCAGATGGAACTGAATACAACATAGCTCTTACAAAAAATGACTTTGCTATAGCAATTGCAAAAGCCACTCCACCTTTCAACAGTATAGATTATTCTGGTTTTATGCCGACTTTTGAACGGATTAAAAAAATATATCAAAAAGAATGTGCGTAATCTTACAGCGTTTACTAAAACCTCCGTTACCTTATCCGTATTAACTAACCACACCTTCACTCCATACCCCGAACAACCCTCTCCCGCCGACCCCGAACAACATCCCGAATCACATCACCATCAATAAGCGTAAATGCCTTAGCCGGACATATCTCTATACACGCCGGACCTTCCACTCGCTCACTACATAGCTCGCATTTGCTGGCGTAAAATTCAGGTATATCAGTATCACTCTCAGCGCGTGGCAATATTCTATCAAGCGGCAAAATATCTACTGCTCCTATTGGGCAGGCTAGGATGCACATTTTACATCCTATACAATTCTCTTTGCGAATATGAACTACCCCGTTTGAATAGATGATTCCTTCCGCTGGGCAAGCCTTGGCGCATGGTGCGTCTTCGCATTGGCGGCATTGGATAGGGATAGTTATTTCGGAGGTCGCTATCAAGTTTACGCGCGAATTAAATGGCGCGCGCAGTCTTGCCGCTTCGGGAATAGATAGCTCCGTGTTTGCTCTGGCACACGCAATTTCACACGCGCCGCACCCTATGCATTTGCGTGGATCAGCTATTACGAAGGACTTCATTTTAGATGTCCCGCTTTGTATACGTGGTGTGTAGTAGCTTGTGGGAAGTGTGGCCTAGCGGCTCGCCTAGAAAATCGGCATATGCTTTTTGTACATCAGGATTTTCGTGCGACTTGCGGATTTTAGAATCCTTGTCGTGCGAATATATGGACTTACGTCTGCACATGTACACTTCATCCCGTTCGGTAGGGAGCAGTACTTTGGGCTGACCTCCGCCGCTGATACAACCAGACGGGCAGCACATGACTTCTACGAAATCCACATCCGCTTCTCCTGCGCGCACTTTTTCTAAAAGCGGAGCTACGTACTTAAGTCCTGCAACTACCGCTACTTTGAACGTTTTATCTTCTATGGTGATGAACGCAGTTCTGGTTCCCTCTCCGCCGCGCACAAATAGAAGATCTGTGTCGGGAACAGGCTCACCCGAAACTAGTTCGTAGGCAGTGCGAAGCGCGGCTTCCATTACGCCGCCCGTGACCCCGAAAATGTTTCCGGCTCCTGTATATGTCCCTAGTGGTCTGTCGAAATCTTCGTCCGGCAGTGATGTAAAATCTATTCCTGCTTCGCGGATAAGGTATGCCAGTTCGCGGGTAGTAATAACGGCATCCACATCTCGGTAACCATCCATACTCATTTCCGGCCTCGCGCTTTCATACTTTTTACAAGTGCAGGGCATAACGGCCACGCTGTAAATTTCTTCTCGCGCTTTGCCGTCAATATCTGCGCCGTAAGTTTTAAAAAGTGCACCCGACATTTGCTGTGGTGATTTACAGCTCGAGAGGTGCGGGAGCAGATCCGAGTAATGCTGTTCCATGAAACGCACCCACGCAGGACAGCAGGAGGTGAACATGGGAAGCGTTGCGTCAGTGCTGATGCGCGCTAGTAGTTCGTGTCCTTCTTCCATTATGGTAAGGTCCGCAGCAAAGTTTGTATCATATACTCTGCTGAAGCCTATTCTGCGAAGGGCTGCGGCCATTTTTCCGGGTGTGAGGCTTCCGGCTGGCATTCCAAAATCTTCGCCAATGGCAACGCGTACCGACGGCGCGCATTGGACCATGGAAAACTTGTCCGTTTTTAGCGCTGCCGCAACTTCCAAAGCGTCGCCCGCACAGTAGGCAGCAAATAGCGGTTCTGTTGTGGATTCGAACATTCCGCGTTCGCGAAGTTTATCTGCGCGCGGTGTTTCGGGCTCATCTAATACTGAGCTGTAGCCGCTGCATGTCTGAACGCATTGCCCGCAAAAAACGCAACGGGAGGATTCAACTCTATGCGGTTCACCTTTTTTGCCAAAAATTGCATTTACGGGACATACGTCTTTGCACCGTTCGCAGCCTGTGCATAATTCGGGGTCAATTTTGATGAGTTCTCTTACTTTTGTCATTAAACTAACCTCAGGAGAAATTTTGTGAAGTATTTAAAAAGCTCATAGCAGCTTTAATGTTGCGGTCCCGTTTCATGCGGGCAGGGTCGATTAAACTTAGGGCTTTTTCGGGACATATTTCAACGCACGCAGGACCTTTCGCGCGGTCCGTGCAGAGGTCGCATTTTCCGGCAAAAAGCATAGGAGCTTCGTCAACCGATGATTCGTTTTCCTCACATAAAACTGGCTGCATAATGGGCTTACCGTTTTCATATACAGGAAGCAGCTCTATGGCTCCGAATGGACAGGCCAGCATGCAGGTTTTACATCCCACGCAAAGTTTCTTTTCAACGATAATAGCACCGTTCTTGCGGCTGATGGCAGAAACAGGGCAGCAGTTGGCGCAGGGGGCGTCTTCACAGTGGCGGCATTGCACGGGTACTGTGATTTCAGGAGTCTGCACAACGTATAGGCGCGGCAAAATAGGGCTGGTTAGCGCTCCGACTGTAAATGCCGTGCTTTCAGAATGCGCCTGAGAGCAAGCTATTTCGCAAAGCTTGCACCCTATGCATTTCTCTGAATCTGCTGCAATAAAATTACTAAGTGAAGAAGACATATATTCCTCTAGGTTTTAATTCTGATGCCAAAATATTATTAAATGATACTAGTAGGTACCGTTTTATTTACTAACTATTTTCCATTTACTTACGATTTTCTATTTAATCCGAGCGAATTTTCGCTGCGCAAACTTTAAACTCCGGCGTACCTGTTATAGGGTCCGCGGCACTGTTGGTGAGTATATTTCCGGGACTTTCGCTGAAATGGAAGGTTGTGAAAATCAACCCTTCAGGAACTCTGTCTGTAATTTGCGCCCGCGCCCGAAGTTCACCCCTTCGTGATGTAACAACGATATAGCCGCCATCTTTAATATGATAAGAGTCCGCATCCGCCGGATTAACTTCTACCATCTCCTCGGGCCTTGCTCCGTCCAGTCCCCAACAGCGGCGGCTCATTGTGCCTGTGTGGTAGTGGGTGGTGATTCGGCCCGTGGTAAGGATTAGCGGATAATTTTCGTCCGTCATTTCGGCTGGATCTCTATATTCAGCAGCTAGAAAAGCCCCCTTGCCGCGCACGAATTGATCAACATGCAGAATCGGAGTTCCTTGGTGATCCTCAGAGGGGCAGGGCCATTGCAAATGTTCAGTTTCAAGCCGCGAATATGTAATTCCGCTATAGCTCGGAGTTAGCGAACGAATTTCGTCAAAAATATCTTCGGGTGATGAATACTCTTTGCTAATTCCCATACGGTTCAGAAGCTCAGCTAAAATTTGCCAGTCGGGTCTGCTGTTTCCTATGGGGTCGATGGCCTTACGCACCAATTGGACACGCCTTTCGGTTGATGAGAAAGTTCCGTCTTTTTCCGCAAAGCTGGCTCCCGGTAAAACTACATCAGCAAGCTCTGCTGTTTCGGTAAGAAAAATATCCTGTACGACCAGAAAGTCTATAGCTTCAAGGCAATGTTTAACGTGATTGATATCAGGATCGCTACGCATGGGATTTTCGCCGAAAACAAACAACCCTTTAATGCTGCCCTGTTCAATTCCATCTAAAACTTCGGGTATTTTAAGCCCTGTTTTATCCGAAAGGTTAACGTTCCAAACTTTGCTGAATTTATCACGCACTTCAGGCAAATTTAACTTTTGATAGCCCGTCATAACATCCGGCAATGTGCCCATATCGCAGGAACCTTGAACATTATTTTGGCCGCGAAGGGGATTAACGCCCGTGAGAGGTTTTCCCATGTTACCAGTAAGCATTGCAATGTTTGCAACGCTGCGTACATTATCCACACCGGAGGTATGTTGCGTGATACCCATTGTGTAATAGGTGGCGGTGGTTTTTGATGATCCTATAATGCGGGCAGCTTCATAAATTTTTTGCGCAGGTACTGTGGTGATCGTTTCCGCAAATTCCGGAGTGTAGCGAGCTACAAGGTCGCGGGCCGCTTCGTACCCTTCAGTACGTGTAGATATGAAATTTTCGTCAGTCAGGCCTTCGCGAATCAGAACGTTTGCGATGCTATTCAGCAGCGCTACATCTGTTCCCGGCTTAAGCTGTAACCACACATCCGCATGTTGCGCTAGTGTTATTGCCCGTGGATCAGCTATAACTAATTTTGTGCCGCGCTGGGCCGCTTCCATCATGCGCATACCGATAATAGGATGGCACTCTGTGGTGTTGCTTCCTATTGTGAAAATTGCGTTTCCAGTTCCCATTAAATCAAGTTCGTTTATGGAATTAGACATTGACCCGCTTCCGAATGCTGCAGCCAGACCGGCTACGGTTGGGGCGTGTCAGAGCCGCGCGCAGTGGTCGATATTATTAGTACCGATAGCTGCGCGCATATATTTTTGCATGAGATAATTTTCTTCGTTGGTACAACGGGCAGAACTGAACCCGGCAATTGAATCAGAGCCGAAATTTTGTATGTGAGATTTGAAACGATTAGTAATGAGCGAGAGAGCTTCGTCCCAGCCAGCTTCAACGAGTACGCCGTTCTTGCGGATAAGAGGGGAGGTCAAGCGGTCTGAGTGGTTTACAAAGTCAAAACCAAAATGCCCTTTGGCGCATAAACTTCCATTGTTAACGGATTTGCCAGTGGCGGGAGATGCGCTGATTAGCTGTCCATCTTCAATATGAAGGTATAAATTGCAACCGGTCCCGCAGTAGGGACAAGTTGTGAGGACTTTATTCATAATTATATGTCTGTTGTGTGCGTTATGCTATATTATATGATGTATTTAATCTGGGCGAATGATAGTTGGGAGATTTGGGGGTGGCAAGAGGTTTTTACTTGTCTACGGTGCTTATTTCAGTAGCGTTAAGCAGCGGGGCAAACATATTGGTATCTTCATTCATACGATTGTAAGTATAAAGAGCGACGGCAAGTAAAGTCGGGACAATGATTGTCCAGAAAATAGTATTTTTATCAATATGTGGTTTGTTAGGTTCTGGTTTGGATTCTGGCATGGTATTTCCTTTTTGTTGGCATTCTATATTATTTAACGTGAATATTTTCAAAAGTTGCTCTTGTTAATAAGAGGTCAAAAGAAAGCCGTCAATTGATTTTAAATTTGAGAAAAGTGGACGCTCTTTTGTTTTCAAGTTATGTAAAGGGCCTGTGTAATGCAAAATTATGCTTATTAATTGCTCGCTGTCTAAAAGGATTACCACATGTCTTTCTTCTGGAAATATTTAGTAAAAATTTGCAAATTAGGACTGTATTTTTTAGTCAGCGCACTCATAATAGTCGTTGTTGGTGGTATATTATATCTCAATAATCAGCCTGATCTTGATGTCTGGCATAAGATTAAATTTGAATCTATTTTTACCGCTGATTCAGGTGTAACAAACTTTGAGCAATACATGGCTTTAGAGGATAAGCTCTTTCGTGAATTAGATAATAAAATTGTTAAGCATATTTCACCAAACGAAAAACAGTCCATTAGTCGATTCAGGCCCGGCAGTATGTCTGACCCGAACCTTATTTCTCCCAATTGGAACCGTTCGTTTGAGCTAAAGAATGCTGATCCGAAGTGCGGTGTATTACTGCTGCACGGAATGTCGGATTCGCCGTACAGTTTGCGGAACATTGGTGAAGCACTTAACAAAAAGGGTGCTTATGTTGTGGGGCTCCGTCTTCCAGGTCATGGGGTGGCACCATCGGGCCTGCTATCTATAACATGGCAGGATATGGCGGCGGCAGTTGATATAGGCATGCAGTATTTGCAGAGTGTGGCTAAAGGAAAGCCTCTGTATATTGTTGGATACTCTAATGGCGGCGCGCTGGGCGTAAACTATGCTTTTGACACTTTGAAAGAGCCTTCATTACCTAAGCTCTCAGGACTGGTTCTAATATCGCCAGCAATGGGCGTGACTCCTTTTGCCGTAATGGCAAAATGGCAGGCGGCACTTGGTGAATTGATGGGCCTTGAGAAACTTGCGTGGAGTTCTGTTAAGCCTGAATATGACCCATATAAATATTCTTCATTTGCTGTGAATGCCGGAGCGCAAACACATGCATTGACGATGGTATTGCTGGAAAAGAGGCGCGCGCGCAAGGCTGATGGAACTTTTAAGGACTTCCCACCAGTATTAGCATTTCAATCAATTGTAGATACAACGGTTTCAACTCGCGATCTTGTGCACGAGCTGTTTCTACATTTGCCCGACAATGATCATGATCTGGTTTTATTTGATATAAATAGAGATGCAGAGGGCAGCCAGCTTTTAAATAGCCCATCTATTGAGTATTTGGAGGTGCTTAGAGATGAACAACTGCCTTTTTCTTTAAGCATTATTACTAACAAACGCTCTAACGGTGAAGAAGTAAGTCTTTTTAGGAAATATCCTGATGGCAGAATAAGTGAAACGACGGATATTTCCATGTCATGGCCATTTGGTATTCATTCACTGTCTCATATCTCATTGCCGTTCCCTGAAACTGATCCTGTCTATGGAAGGCTTGGTGATCCGAATAGCCCCTCTATACATCTAGGACGCCTCGAGATGCGTGGAGAGTCTGGAGTAATGCGTATATCTCCTAGTGATATGCTTCGATTGCGCTCAAATCCTTTCTATCCATATCTGGAAGAGCGCATCATAGAATTTATTCAGTGATAATCAGTTCCGCATCATTCTCTTTAAGATGCTCATGAAGGATGCGGATAACTTCGATTACACCTGCTTGGGTGTTATGGGCGCCGTGCTCAGATTTTATAATCAGTTCTGAGCTAGCTCCTTCAATATGAGAGCTGGTGTATTCAACGACAGAGTCAGTTCCATTTGTTTTGCCTGCCTCCTCAATATCTCCAATTATTGAATGCCAAGTAACATTCTCTGATATAGGTAATTTAGATGATGTTTTAATAGCCTGATGTTCTGGGGATAGGTTATCAATTCCTGTAGAGCTTGTTTTTACTGCTATTTTCGCTTTTTCTTCTTTAGACACATTCTTTCCAACACTGTTAAATATTTCCGAAGATGATTTGAGTAACTTGGCCGGTAGGTTTACGAGGCCAGAAAAGAACTTGGCAAATGGATTAACAGCCCAGTCTGAACCTCTGTGTGGAGTTGCTATAAATACGACTCTTTCGACATATGGAAGCGGCTTGAAGAAAGCAATGTTGTTGACAAGATCTTGAGTCTCTTTTGGTAAATTCATTTTATCTGGATGAATGGGGAGAGCTCCTTTCCATACTTCATCTCCGCTAGGAGTTACCATCAGTTTTGAAAGTATCCCCCCCATGCTGTGACCTACTAGAACCATGCTATTGAAATTTGGATTTAGACCCTTGGGATCATAAGTGTTGCGCATATTGTTTAAGGAGTCTCTAAGTAATGAAGCTGAATAGAATAGCGGATTACCAGTAGGGTACATGAACACCCAAATTTGATAGCGGTCTCGAATTACAACATCTCCCAAAAGGGAGTTTAGCATTCGAACCCATGTCTGCGGTGAAGACATTAATCCATGTACGAAAACCAGTGGTATTTTATCCTTGCGATATGGTCCCATTGTATAAAGTCCCTGTAGTTTTGACCAAGATTCAATATCGAACAATCCTGTAATGCCACTCGGAAGCGGGAATTTGCCTACAGAGTATGCCAGAGGAGTAGTAAGATCCGCGGCTAATGGTATTTTGTGTCCATGAATATTTAAGCTATTTGTTTCTAGTGGGTCATAAATTTCAAGGCTTGCGTTTATCTCTGACGTATTAGGACCGCCTCGCGGAAAATTTTCTAGTCGAACAAAAAATGATGCAGCTATTACCTGTCTGACTCGTCCAGTAGGCTGTTTAGCTAAAACTTCCTGACTATTGGTGACTTTTGTAGTGCTTACCTCGCGCTCGACGATAACAGGTAGACCGAGACCAGATTTCTCAACATGCTCGTGCATACCTGTGACTTTGAATTCAGAGGTAACGTGAAAGGAATCAAATATATACGCACTTGCTGGAAAATCTGTGTTTTTTACAGATAGTTTAATTGTGCCGCGAATAAGCGGAATTTGCATATTAGGAATTACATTCTTCAGACGATCTCGTATATCTAGGGCTGATTTCATTAACGCCTGATTATACATGCGTGTTGCCCAGTAATTATGAGGCTGAAGAGGGTCCAAGGCTGGTATTGCTTGCTCATCAAAAAGGTAAGAATAAGAATATACTACGCAGGAATTTAGATATTTAGCCCGAGTTTCATCTGTTATACGTTTTTGCTTGGATTTTAAAAAACACATTTCAGCTAAAAAATATAAAATGTCACGGCTTCTTTTATTTAAGCTGCGAGTGAATAGTAATTTGTCGAGATTAATTATGGCCTGCTCAGGATCTATTCTCCATAATTTGTACAGGCTGTTGTATTGCAAAAACCTTATAGCTTCTTTTGATAAGGACTCAGAATTCACCGCATTCGCGTTGAGCTGCGTAAGCTGCCTTTCCGGCTTAATAGCTTTTACACCTGTTTTTATAGCGCAGCCTGTGGTGGAAAGAATGATTAATAATAATACAAATGAAATTAAAGACTTAACGGGTGAGTCGTTTGTGGGGTGTAGCCTTGATGTGGATAAGAGGCAATACATGCAAGATCCTTACAGTTAAAGTAATCTTTTAGGGCAAGCGAGCTTCTTTATATATTAAATTGATTGAGATATCTATTGATTACAATTTGCATGTTGATGATCTTCTTAAATTCTTCGCGAATCCTATAACGATTGCATCGGTGTCGGAGTCTTCCATATGGTAGCGGATGTCCTCGGCATTTTCAGTCTTGATGGCGTAAGTGCCTTGTAGAATAATCATGACTCTGATAATTTGATATATGAGTTGTAAACCATTTTATATTGGGGACGTGATGATTTTAAATACCAAAACTTGTGTCTGGGAAAAGCTAATCTTGGGCATATTATTGTCTGTGTTTGCAGTCGGGTGTCAGACATCTCAGGCTCAGAAAACGGCACAAAGAGACGGTGAAAACAAGATTGAATCTGCTACAGCCATGGAACTCGTTTGGATTCCGGGTGGATGCTATCAAATGGGGCAGACTGAAAGTGAGAAGGCGTGGCTTGTTAAGGAGGAGGGGCAGGGTACCTATGATAAGTCTTTCAGCAATGAACTTCCGCGCCACGAGGTCTGTGTGGATGGTTTCTGGATGGGCAAATATGAGGTAACCCGTGAGCAGTTTCAGAAATTCATCCAGGCTACTGGCTATCAAACTGATGCAGAAACGGATGGCTGGTCTTGGAAGTGGAATAATGATCAGAAAAAAACGGTTAAAACCGATGGCGTACATTGGAATAGAGAATATTCTGGTCGGCAGGGATCTCATCCCGTGACCTATGTTTCCTGGAATGATGCCAACGCGTTTGCGAAGTGGTTATCACAAAAGGATGGAGTAACTTACAGGTTGCCCACAGAGGCAGAGTGGGAGTACGCGGCTCGGGGTGGAACACAAACTATGCGTTTTTGGGGCGATGATGAAGAAAATGCCTGCGAATATGCCAATTTGAATGATCAGGACTCTAAAGCGGTGCATACGTTTTCCTGGAGACATTTCATCTGTAGTGACGGATATGCCTTACACGCTCCCGTCGGTTCATACAAACAGAATCCCTTCGGTCTGCATGATATGCTTGGAAACGTTTGGGAGTGGTGCCAGGATGGATATGATCCCAAAGCTTATTCCAGCAATGGCAGAGACAATCCTTTTGTAAAAGATGGTGCCAAACGCGTCATTCGCGGCGGTAGTTGGAGTTACAAGGCCAGTTTTTTACGGTCTGCCTATCGAGGCAAAGATACCCCTGAATTCCGTCGTTCAAACCTTGGTTTCCGCATAGTCAAACCGATGATTACCAATCAATAACATTCCATTAAGGAGCACCCATGCCGACAAAACTACCCTCCTGGACTGAACGCGACATGAAGGGCTACGGCCCAAATCCGCCCGATCCACATTGGCCAGGGGGAGCATGTGTCGCAGTGTCGGTGGTTCTTAACGTTGAGGCCGGAGCGGAACTTTCTCTGGCTCAAGGAGATGAAGCGAACGAAGCTGTCTACGAAATTATTGAGCCGGTGAGTGGGGTACCAAACCCATGCTTGGCATCTCATTTCGACTATGGCCCTCGCGCGGGCTATTGGCGAATTGTCCGCTTGTTAGAGCGTTTCGGAATCCCCTGTACTATTAGTGCCTGCGGTCGGACCCTCGACCAAGCCCCATGGCTGGCACAAGACATGGCTGAACGTGGCTATGAGGTGGCTTGCCACAGCTATAGGTGGGAGGGACATGCGAATATGGCTGAGGACCATGAACGGGAAATTATCGCTCGTTCAGTTCGAGCTGTTGAGGAAACAACTGGTGCTCGCCCGCTCGGGTGGCACACGAAGGGAGCTGCTTCGCCTAACACACGGCGGTTGCTGGTTGAAGCAGGTTTTGAATACGATTCTGACGCATACAATGACGACTTACCCTTCATGCAAGATGTCGAAGGCAAATCGCATGTGGTCATTCCATACTCGTTTATAACCAACGATATGCGCTTTATGCCTATAGGCAATTTTGTACATGGTGATGATTTTGCCCGTGCAACAATTGATAGCTTCGATGTGCTACGACGCGAAGGGGGGCGCATGATGTCGATTGGAGTACATCCGCGCTTGCTAGGTCATCCCAGCAGAATTATTGGTCTGGAACGTTTTTTTGAACATGCTGTTGCAACAGGAGAAGCATGGTTCGCTAAGCGGATTGATATTGCTCGCCATTGGCGACAACGCGCACAAGAATTCTAACTATTTATGGAAAAATTCGTATCGGAAATCACTCCACACACGATTGCGCCGGTACGGGAATATTACATTTGTATCGACATGTTCTCCAACAGTGTTGTCAACAGCCGTTAATCAATTTGATGAGAAGTTATTTTTGTTTGTATATTCTGTGAAGAATATCCTACGTGGGTCTATTGTTATGAATATCAGGGTATGGAGATTGCATGAATTTTGACCTGTAATAATTACGGAAATAAATTCCTACAGGAGGCAAAAATGATAATCTCTAATAACTATTCAGGGCAACCTGAGCAGGTTGCTTCTTCGTCAGTACCCAAGCAAAAAGCAACAGGAAACTCAGTAAATGGGTTTGAGAGTGTAATGGATAATGCAAGAAGCATAGGTGCTAGCCGAATGGAGAGCTCTGTAAATTCAGATGATCAACTCCCGCTTGAAGCCTTCGCATTGCCTTCATGGTATGAATCTTATCTACCGGAAGCTACAAATTTAACTACTGAGTTAAATCATGATTATTTTGAATTACGTAATGAGTTAACAAAGGATAATATTCTTTCCGATGACGAAAGAGGTCAGTTAAAAAATTACCTTGATAATGATCCGTTTCATCAAGCTCAAATAGAAAAGAGAGAGTTTAGAGCTGAATACCAAGACGAAATTAGTGAATACGGTGAAACTTTAAACACTTATTTTAAAGAAGCACTTGAAGAAAATGGTGTGAATTCACATCGTGAGTATTATGAGAATGTTTTACTTGATAAGGAAAATTCTGATAAAATACATCAATCCATGCAAAGCCGTATTGAGTCTAATCCGAGAGTCTTAGAATTGATGGAAATATTGGGCACTACTTTGTAATGTTTTTTACTTTTGGATTTGACTATCCCTCTCAATAAATGCGAATTACTTCAGACTTGTTCCGCAATTGCAATCGAAAATTGTGGAACTTTTTAGTTTGCTAGAAAAATGTTCGTCCTGACTTAATATTGGACGCAAAAAAAGGCTTACAACGTTTAAGTCGTAAGCCTTTGTAATGACATGGTGCGGCAGGAAGGATTCGAACCCTCGGCCAATGGCTTAGAAGGCCATTGCTCTATCCAACTGAGCTACTGCCGCTCAAGAGAAGATCCTTTTAAGTAACGTTTGCGCTGCGGTCAAGTAAAAAATCAATGGTGACACCTTGAAATTTAATAATTTTTCAGTATTTAGCGACTATTTGGATGAACTTGGGCTTTTTCATATGGATTTAAGCTTAGATAGAATGATAGAATTCGTAGACAAATGGGGGGCTAAGGGTGACTTTCCTATTATCCATGTTGTCGGAACTAACGGAAAAGGGTCAACTTCAACTTATTTAACTTATATATCCATCGAATCACAATTAAAGGTCGGAACCTTCACTTCTCCGCATTTTATCAGTCCGCGTGAACGGATAACAATTGATGGTAATATGCTATCTGAGGATGAATGGTGCCGTATTGCAAATATGGTGATGAGCATTGCGCCTGATGTCGGGTTGACCTACTTTGAACTGCTTACGTGTATGGCATTAGTGGCGTTTAAAGAGCATGGCGTAGATCTCGCTGTGATGGAAGCAGGGCTCGGCGGACGTTATGATGCTACGAACACCATGGATCCTGATTTGACCGTATTCACGCCAATCGGGCTGGATCACGAAAAAATACTCGGTGGTACTATTGAGCTGATTGCGGCAGATAAGGCTGATGCAATGAAAGATGGTGGTATAGCCATTACATCAATACAGACTGATGCAGCGATGAATATTCTTGAAGCACGAGCAGATCAACTCGGTGTTAATTTGCACCATGCTGATAAGTTGCCACAAATTGCGAGCTTGTCTCCGTCCCTATCGGGTCTACATCAAAAGCAAAATGCTCATTTAGCAGTATGTGCATGGAGGCTCTTTTGTAATAGTAGGGGAGTTGAGTTTAACGAAGCGTATGTACGCGCAGGCGTGAAAAAGGCATTCATAGCAGGTAGATTGCAAACCGTTCAGGCGGATCGCACATATATTCTTGACGGTGCGCACAATATTCATGCATTCGAAGCTCTTGAGACAGAATTGCAACGGGCGGAAATAGTGCCGGATGCGATCATCTTTTCATGTATGAAGGATAAAAACATCGAGCCTGTAAAAGATATTTTGTTTAAACTAACACAAGGTCCGATCATTGCTTGCGGTATTCCTGAAAATGAAAGAGCCTGTCCGCAGGATGAGCTTGCCCAGCGACTTGGATCACGGGTTTTAGCTGCACGGTCGCTTGATGAAGCATTATCATTGCTACCTTCCGGTGACGGGCCGATACTAGTTTGCGGCTCCTTGTATTTACTCGCAGCTTTTTATACAAAGTATCCACACTTTTTAAAATAAAAGTCTTCGCTACTGGCCTAACCCGCAACTTAACGCATTAGAAAACTCTCGTACCAATGGCGGTACAAAGTTTTGGGAGTAATAATTGTCTAATCTTTTCAAATTTCTGCCATCTGTTGACTTAGTACTGACTAAGCTTGAGAGTGATGATTCGCTGACCGATGTACCCCGTACGCTTACGCGTGACTTGGTTAATGGCTTTCTTGATGTATGTCGCGAAGAAATTAAGGCTGGCATCATTACCGCTGAGGACCAACTTTCACTTGATTCACTCTATCCACGTTTGACTTGCCATGTGCGTGCTGGCGCGCGTCCTCATTTTCGCAGGGTACTTAATGGCACTGGCGTTGTGGTTCATACCAACCTTGGACGTTCGCTCCTTGCCGATACAGCTGTTAAAGCCGTGACTGAAGCCTGTGCGACATATTCCAATCTTGAGTTTGATCTTAGCACTGGTGAACGTGGTAGCCGCTACAGCCATGTTGAAAAAATCATATGCGATATAACCGGCGCGGAAGCTGCGCTTGTTGTGAATAATAATGCTTCGGCTGTTCTGATAATTCTCGAGACCCTTGCCGCGGGCCGTGAAGCAGTTGTTTCGCGTGGTCAGTTGGTAGAGATTGGTGGTTCGTTTCGTATACCGGACGTTATGACCAAGAGTGGTGCTATTCTGCATGAAGTGGGAGCGACTAATAGAACTCATCCTCACGACTATGAAGCTGCGATTAATGAGAATACCGCGCTGCTCATGAAAGTGCATACATCGAATTTCAGGATAATCGGCTTTACTAAGGAAGTTACAGGCGCGGAACTGGTTGAGATTGGTACTAAACATGATCTTCCTGTATACGAAGACCTCGGTAGCGGTAATCTTAGCAATTTTTCCGGTTTAGGCTTAATGCGTGAACCGACTGTTCAGGAAGTGGTATCCGAAGGCGTGGATGTTGTCTCATTCTCAGGTGACAAAGTGCTCGGTGGCCCGCAGGCTGGAATCATTGTCGGTAAAAAGAAGTATATCGACATGATTAAGAAGAACCCGCTAAACAGAGTTCTTCGCATTGATAAAATGACACTTGCGGCACTTGAAGCTACAATGCGGCTTTATCTTGATCCTGAAACAGCCATGGCGCAAGTTCCCACTTTAAAGATGATAATGGAAAAGCCTGAATCTTTGAAACTTAGAGCGCAATCTTTGTCGCGTGTTTTAGGCAGAGTTGTGGGAGATGATATTACGTGTTCCGTCCGTGAAGGAGTTTCCAGAGTCGGCGGTGGGGCTTTCCCTGAGCAGGATTTAAAAACTTTTCTCGTAACTGTAGTTCCAACTGGTGATATGTCAGTGCCGGAACTAAAAGAACGACTGTTGTCATCAGACTATCCGCTGGTCGGGCGTATAGAAGATGATGCCTTTTGCCTAGACCCACGAACACTTACACAGACTGAATATCATATGGTGGCTGACTCAATTTTACAGGCCCTTAATCTTTCTAATTAACAGGATTCAAAATGAATAAATTGCTTGAACATAAAACAAAAAGTTGCTGGGAATTATATCAGGGCGAAGAAGAGCAGAAAGAGATGGATGATCTCGCCGCGCGTTACATAGATTTTCTAACTCGCTGCAAAACTGAGCGCGAAACAATAAAATACGTAGAAGAGGCTCTAATAGAAGCCGGATTCGACGACTACATCGGTTCAGATAACTGTTTCCGCTCTTTCAGAGACAAAACAATTTTCATTGCACGCAAAGGTAAGAAAAGCCTTTCAGAGGGATTCAGACTAGTAGGAGCGCACGCAGATACACCTCGTCTAGATCTTAAACAGCACCCGCTATATGAAGATCTCGGGCTAGGTATGGCTAAGACTCACTACTACGGTGGTATCAGAAAATATCAGTGGCTCGCACGTCCTCTTTCACTTCACGGTGTAGTTGTTAAAACTGATGGCGAAAAAGTAAACATCGTAATAGGTGAAGATCCCAATGATCCAGTATTCACAATTTTAGATCTATTGCCGCATCTTGCTCAGAAACATGCAAATAAAAAGGTCAGCGATGCATTTGAAGGTGAAAAGTTGAATATCCTTATGGGGCATTCTCTTTCCTTTACTAAAGACGACGAAGATGGTGACGACAAAGCCAAGCCATCCGTCAAACGCAAACTCCTAGAAATCTTCAACGAAAAGTACGATATAGTAGAAGAAGACTTCTTCAGCTCCGAAATGCACATAGTGCCAGCCGGACCAGCACGCTACGTAGGGCTAGATAAGTCCATGGTAGGTGGCTACGGACAGGATGACCGTTCATGCGTATTCCTCGCACTGGAAGCATTCCTCCGCGAGCCAGAGCCAGAGCATGCTCAGATTGTACTTTTCTACGACAAAGAAGAAGTTGGCTCCGATGGTTCAACTGGAGCAAAATCACTTTTCTTCGAATACTGTCTGGAAGATCTTATCGAAGCATGGGTGCCGGGTATGAAGATGTCGCGCATAATGATGATGGGTAAGGCTCTTTCCACTGACGTACATGCCGCTATAGATCCAGATTATCAGGATGTGCACGAAAAACTAAACTCAGCATATCTCGGTTACGGGCCATGTTTCTGTAAATTCACAGGGCACAGAGGCAAAGTAGCCGCAAACGATGCTCATCCTGAATTTGTAGCTTGGCTACGCAATATTTTAGGTGAAGCAGAAGTGCCATGGCAGATGGCGGAACTAGGCAAAGTAGACGAAGGTGGCGGTGGAACTGTCGCAAAGTACCTCGCACTTTACGGAATGGACGTAATAGATTTCGGGCCGCCTGTATTATCAATGCACAGCCCATTCGAACTAACAAGCAAAGTAGACTTGTATGCAACTTCATTAGCTTTTAGAACTTTCTTGAAAAGCTAAAGACAAAGATGCCTCCGGCGGCTTAAACCCCTTTTTGAAAAAAGGGGTTTAAGAATCCCCAAAAACTTTTAGTTAGAAGAAGGGTTGGGTTGGGGGAGGCTTCTTGTTGAATAAAGTGTTTAATCGTTAAAAGGTTTTCCCTCTGGTCGCCGAAGGCCTTAAATAGTTAGGAGAATAAATGCCTGTAGTTATGGGTACAGCTGGTCATATTGACCATGGTAAGACAAGCCTGATCAAGGCCCTTACTGGTACAGATTGCGATAGACTTGCTGAAGAGAAAAAGCGTGGTATTACTATTGAGCTTGGCTTTGCCAGCTTAGACCTTGGTGATAACCGTCAGCTTAGTATCATTGACGTTCCGGGCCATGAAAAATTCGTTAAGAATATGGTTGCCGGTGCGGCAGGAATCGATTTTGTTTTGCTTGTAATAGCTGCGGATGAAGGCGTTATGCCGCAAACCCGTGAGCATTTAGAAATATGTACGCTTCTCGGTATTGAGCGCGGCTTTGTGGTGCTAACCAAAGTTGATATGGTCGATGAAGAATGGCTGGAGCTTGTTAAAGAAGATGTGCGTGAATTTCTGGCCCCTAGCTTTTTAGCTGAGGCCCCTATTTATGGCGTGTCTTCACATACTGGACAGGGGCTTGATGATCTTAAGACCGAGCTAGCCACGTTCATGGATGACTTTTCACCTAAAAGGCGCACTGACCTTGCGCGGCTGCCTGTCGATAGAATATTTACAATGAAGGGTCACGGTACGGTTGTTACGGGAACACTTATTTCCGGCCAGCTATCTGTGGGCGAGGATGTAGTTTTGTATCCGAGCATGACCGAGACGAAGGTGCGTAGCTTGCAATCGCATGGTGCGTCCGTTGAGGTTGCCCCTGCTGGCCGTAGGACGGCTGTTAATCTGCACGGTGTGGAAGTTGACGACATAGAGCGCGGACAAGTGGTGGGTAAGCCGGACACCTTGTTTCCGTCCACTGTGTGGGATGTTGAGATTACATGTCTGCCGTCCTCACCGCGTACGCTTAAGCATCGTAAGGAAATTCATTTTCATCATGGCTCGAAAGAGACTATGGCAAAGGTATATTTTCTGGACCGTGAAAAGTTGGCGAAAGGTGAACGCGCAGTTTGCCAGATTCGCTTTGATAAGCCCATGACTGGTGTATATGGTGACAGGGTAGTTATTCGCTCCTTTTCACCGCTGAGGACCATCGCAGGTGGTAGTATAATTAATCCGCAGGGAAGTATGGTTAAACGATTTTCTGATGACGTTAAGGTTTTAGAGTCGCTGATTGATGCAGAACCAGATGTTCTTATTCTAACTCAGCTGGAACTTGCGGGTAACGCAGGTCTGAATTTTCAGGAACTTTCCATAATGACCGATGTGGCTTCGAAGCCGCTTGAGAAATTGTTGCAGTCGCTGGGTGGTAAGCAGAAAGTTTTCTTGTACGATAAAGAAGGCCGTAGCTTCATCTTCGGTGGTCATTACGAAACTTTGGTGAAAGGCTTTATTAACTATTTGCAAGTTTTCCATAAGACTGAACCCATGAAGGCCGGCGTTACTAAGAGTGAGATCAGCTCTGCATGGGGCAAGGGTCTATCTGTTAAGCTGATTCATTCCATAGTCGAAAGACTGACGAAGAAGAATGAAATTGTAGTAGCGCAGGAAATTATCCACCTGCCCGGGCATAAAGTATCGATGGCTTCCGATCAGCATAAGTTGCGCGGTATCCTGCTGGATGCATATGAAAAGGGCGGGCTGACTCCTCCGAATGTTAAAGACATTCTGAAGCCGCTTGATCTGAATTTCAAAGAGGCCGCATCTGTTTATAAGCTGTTGCAGGATGAAGGGCTGATTGTCAGAGTTAATGACAGTTTGTATTTTGCTACTTCCGCAATTGAAAAGCTTAAAGCAATACTCCAAGGGTATTTCGCAGATAATCCAGAGCTGGGACCGCCTGATTTTAAGGTGCTCACCAATCTGTCCAGAAAATTTGCTATTCCGCTGCTTGAATACATGGATAAAGAAAAGTTCACCATGCGCGTGGGCGATAAACGAAGGCTGAGAAAACAGGCCTAGCTTTTAACGGGGCCAAGTTAGTTTGATTTAATATGTTCGGAACCGGAGTTAATGCTCGGTTCCGAACTTTTTTTTAATTAAGATAAAATATGGAGTGAATATGCAGGGCGCGACCAATATGAAAGAAGCAATTGAAGAGGGCATCCCGTTTGATAAATTTTTGGGGCTTAAGGTCGAACAGATAGAGCACGGCTTTGCAAAGCTGCGGTTGCCGTTTCGGGAAGAATTCATAGGCGACCCGAGACGTCCGGCACTACATGGCGGTGTTATATCTATGCTGATCGATACCTGTGGCGGCTCTGCTGTTTGGGCATCGGGAAATGTTGAGGACCGTGTGGCGACAATTGATATGCGCGTGGATTACTTGCGCCCTGCGGGACCGGAAGATTTGTTAGCCGAGGCCCGTGTGAAATTGCTGGGTAACAGGGTTGGTAATGCATCGATTATTGTTTATTCTGCGTCTGACCCTGAGCTGATAGTGGCGGAAGGGCGTGCTGTTTATAATATTCGGAAAGCTAAATGATTTTAGAAAAGTGATTTAAGTTAAGCTTCGCTCTGGATTAGTCAGTATATAATGGTGTATATGCATTTCATCTTGAAATGATATTTTATTTAGGGGTTTATATATGGGCTGTTGTATCGGGGCGGAGCATAATGATTGGTGTGCGGAATATGATATTGTTTATGTTGATGCGGCAGGGAAAGAGTATTGTATTTTTCATGCTCCGGCTGATTGTAAATTTGTGAGCAAGTATGTTGAGGGGGCAGGGGAAAAACCAGGCTTTATTTCTGGTGAAGACTTTAACACGTTGGTGTTTGCTAGGATTCAGTGTGTTATTGATGCGGGGGAGGGAGGGTATAAGTCCCTTTTAACGCGTGCTCAAATAAGGATAGAACTCGGTAAAAGTATAAAAACAAATAAAGTGGTTTTGTTTGACTGGTATCCCAAATGTGATTTTGCCGGTACTATTTTTTTTGCTAATATTTCATTTTCTGAATTTAATGGAGATAAGGGAAAGTATTTACCGTCAATTAAATTTAATTTTAGTCAGTTTCACGGGGTTGTGTATTTTAGTTCTAGTCAGTTTCGTGGATATGCTCATTTTTGTCATTGTCAGTTTCAAAGTTCTGTATATTTTTCTTCCAGTGAGTTCTGGGGAATAGCCGATTTTATTTCTACTGAGTTCTGGGGGGGGGCTGACTTTAATTTAAGCCAATTTCAAAACTATGCTTATTTTCGATCTAGTCAGTTTCGAGATAGTGTAAATTTTTCAGAGGGATGTTTTAAAAAAGTTTTTTTTGAAAATGCTGTGTCGCTGAAAAAAATAAATTTTAAGTGCTCCACTTTTGAAGATTCTATTTTTGATAACATGTGTTTTAAAGGAGCTGTGTTTTTCGATGAAGCATGGTTTTTAGGGCAATCTTCTTTTAAAAATACTATTTTTTATGATTATTCAAATTTTGAAAAAGCAGAATTTTATGGTGAAGTAAATTTTAAACACGCATTGTTTAAAGAATGGACATATTTTAGAAATGTAACTTTTGATGATAAAACTTCGTTTGCTGGGACAATTTCTAAAGAAACAATTTTAATTGAAGCAACGGATCTAACAAATCTTTCTTTAGTAGAAACAAATATTGAATCATTTAAATTTATTGAATGCGAATGGGACAAAGATAAATATGGCATCAATTGCGTTTATGATGAAGTTGAACAAAAAGAATTAGGAACAAAGAATTCAACCCTTGAAGAAATATATCGTCGTCTCAAAAAAGTTTCCAGAGAAAGTTCTGATGAAGTGCAAACATCAGACTGGCATTATAAGGAAAAAGAAATGAAGCGGATAGGTATTAACGACACAACGCCTCTCCCAAATATTCATTCAAGTGTAATAGTAGCCTCTCTTTTGGCTGTAGGGCACATATTAGCAAATTACGGCTGTGCATCATCCCTTGCGTTGGTAGGATTCATTGCGATTCTAGGTTTTTATATAATTTTTTTATGGAATGATATCTTAGCAAGCAAAAATTGGTTCTCAAAAATTTATCTCAATGTGTATTATTGGATAAGTGGCTATGGCGAGAAACCCGAAAGAGCCTTGATTGCTTTTGTTGTTTTGCTATTCCCGATAGTTTTTTTAGTAGGTGTTCTCTTTGGACCACCCGAAGTAGGGTTTCAAGATCGCTGGCTATGGTATTTGCCTTTGGTAAAATATGAACTTGCAGAAGGTACAGTCATTCCTAAGTTAAGTTACTTCATGAAAGGGGTTTGTTATTTACTCCTATCTCTCCAAGCCGCCCTATTCGCCTTCGCCCTAAGAAACAAACTACGCCGCTAAAAACATCCTCATATCTTTCCCTTTCATAACAAAAAAAAGGTTCCATTAACCCAAGTAAGTTAATGGAACCTTTTCTATATAAAACCATTATAAAACCATTTCTTTAATATTATCTCATCCCATTGCATACAAATCTAAAAGCGTTCAAAACCCTCATCTGTATGGGATGAACTTTGATCCATATCCAACTGAACACCTTTGGCTGCTCTGGGGCCAGAAGCCCCTTGCGTAAGGGCTGGAGCTGGCTTCTTTCTCATTGTCTGCGCTGAAGGGCGAGGTCTGTAATTCCCACCATCAACATTGAAGAATGACATGACCTGTTGCAGGTGCTGGCCTTGGGAGGCTAGCTGCTCGCTTGTGGATGCCATTTCTTTCGAAGCCGATGCGTTCTGTTGAATGACGTTGTCGAGTTGGCTGACAGCCATGTTGATCTGACTCGCACCGGAAGTCTGTTCGTTACATGAACTAGTGATACCTTGCACTAATGAGGCCGTCTTCTCGATATCTGGGACAAGAGCCTCCAGCAATTCACCGGCCTTTACGGCAACACCAACGCTACTGGTCGACAGTTCGCTGATTTCGGCAGCGGCCTTTCCACTACGTTCTGCCAGCTTCCGCACTTCGGCGGCCACTACGGCAAAACCTTTGCCGTGTTCCCCAGCTCTTGCCGCTTCGATGGCTGCGTTAAGTGCTAAAAGGTTGGTTTGTCTTGCAATTTCTTCAATTATAGAAATCTTTTCAGCAATGGTTCGCATTGAAGCAACAGCTTTCTCTACAGCCTTGCCGCTCACCTTAGCATCATCCGCAACTTTAGCAGCCAATGTGTCAGTCTGCTTAGCGCTTTGTGCATTTTGATCAATGTTCGATGTCATCTCTTCCATAGAAGAGGTTACTTCCTCAATGGCTGCCGCCTGCTCGTTTGCTCCTTGCGAAACATTTAAGGAAGAGGAGGACAGTTCAGAGCTGCCTGAGGCCACGTTTTCGGAAACACCCTTAACTTCAAGCACAACCCCTTTGATTCTTTCAGCCATGCTTTTCAGCGTATTGGAAAGAATGCCGATTTCATCTTTCTGATTTATTTCAATTGTGTTGTCAGCAAAATCGCCCGCTGCAATTTTTTCTGTGAAGCTAACAGCGATTCTGATTGGTTTTACAATTCCATTGGCCAAGAACCAAAGGATAAGACAGGCCGCGGCTGCTAATATTGCGCCAGTAGAAACTCCTACAATGGTCGCACTTTGTCCGTTTTCGTGCATGTCCATATTCAGTTGGGTGGCAGCGGCAAACACAACTGCTCGTTCCACTCGGATAGCGAGGGACCATGGAGTTCCGGTTCTCCCCAGCTGGATTGGCGCATTTACTTGTACAAACTCATTTTCGGTTGAGGTATCTACATAAGATTCCCCCGCAGCAGTGCTTTTTACGATATCCTGCCAATTTCCCTCGAAAGTGTCCTTCAGTGGTTTTCCCACTGCACTTGCGTCTGAGCTGTCGGCGACAATTATGCCCATGTTACTGATAACTTGGACCACTGCTTTTCCTCCGTACAAATTCTTCGCGACTTCATTACTGAGTGTTTGCACAAAGTCGAGCCGGAGGTCGGTTCCGCCGATACCTAAGAACTTACCATTTACCTCAATGGGTACAGACATGGTTGTCAGCCATTCTTGTTTGCCTTGAACAATGTATGGGAATGGATCGAGGATGTTTTCTTTTCTCTTGCTTCTAGGGAATAAATACCAACCACCTTTGGTGACTCCATTAGGGTGTAGTGAGGCGTCTTCATATCCAACCAACGCCTGACGCCCTATCTTTCCGTTCTTATCCCTATTCCAATACGGGATGAATCGACCAGAGGCATCGTGTCCCCCATCCGTATCACCTGCAGAGTTGATATCTTGTCCGTCTAGCGCGTTCGGCTCCCATGCGCTGTACGTTCCTAAAAAATCAGGGTTGTTTTCTAAAGTCGTGAGCAGAATCTTGTTAAAGGTCTTCCTTAAATTGATAGCGGAAGCCACATCGGGACTGCTGACGAGAGATTTAAAGGTATCAGCGATTGTCCTTGCCGTATCCAAATTTATGTTCAGCTTTCCGCTAATGTAGTTAGCTTCTCTTTGGGCTATTGCCAGTAAGCTTTTCCTAGTTTCATCCTCGATAAGTTTGTCTACTTTCTTAACAACAAATGTTGAAGATTGGTTTTGAGAATACATCTGCATTCCGACTAAAAATATCACAGTAAGAACGAGGCACATACCAGACATTAAGACAATTTTCGTTTTAATGGATTTTAGTTGCATTCATCTCTCCTTAAATAATTTAACCATAGGCAATACCCAATATGTTTTTTGAGTACGGCTTGTTTTGGGTCAGTTTGTCACGTCTTAAAGAGTGATTGTGTCGCAATATGCCCCGAAGAGGGGATAATAGCAATCTTTTCAAAACCTTAAAACATAGTATGCAAATAATATGCTAAGTGTAACTTTACAAGCATTCCGTAGAAATTATTGATAAAATTGCCATAAAGAAATTTGTTTAAATGCGAAATTCTAAATTCGGTGAAAGTCCGACAATTAAGACCCAGAGAGAAGTCGAAGGCGCTCTAAACTAAATTTTAGTTAAATCTCAAATCTAATTGACAAATCCTTAGTGATATGGATTATTGTTTAACTATAAATAGCGTTCTTATTATTTTTGAACGCTACTAAATATCTATATTAGAAATGTCTTATAAGAGTCTTTAATCTAAGAAGTTTAACAAGGAGTGTGTCATGAAAAAGAAAAAATTAACTAATAATTTCGGTGCTCCAGTTCCAGATAATCAGAATGCCATGACAGCTGGCCCACGCGGTCCTATGTTGTTGCAGGATGTATGGTTCATGGAGAAAATGGCTCATTTCGATAGAGAAGTAATTCCTGAACGTCGCATGCATGCTAAGGGTTCCGGCGCATACGGAACTTTCACTGTGACCCATGATATTTCTAAATATACCCGCGCTAAACTTTTTTCTGAAATTGGAAAGAAGACTGAAATGTTTGTCCGTTTCTCTACCGTTGCGGGAGAGCGTGGCGCGGCTGATGCCGAACGTGATATTCGTGGCTTTGCAATGAAATTTTATACTGATGAAGGTAACTGGGATCTGGTCGGTAACAATACTCCCGTATTTTTCCTGCGCGATCCTATGAAATTTCCGGACCTTAATCATGCTGTTAAGCGCGATCCTCGCACAAATATGCGTAGCGCAAAGAATAACTGGGATTTCTGGACCTCACTTCCTGAGGCTCTGCACCAGATAACTATCACCATGAGTGAGCGCGGTATTCCTACCAGTTACCGCCATATGCATGGATTCGGTAGTCATACTTTCAGCTTCATCAATGCTGATAACGAGCGTTACTGGGTTAAATTCCATTTCCGCACTCAGCAGGGCATTAAAAATTTAACAGATGAAGAATCTGGCAAGACCATCGCTATGTGCCGCGAAAGCCATCAGCGTGATCTATATGACAGCATCGAAGCAAAGGACTTTCCAAGCTGGAAGATGCTTGTACAGATCATGCCGGAAAAAGAAGCCGCTACCTACAAGCATAATCCATTCGATTTAACCAAAGTTTGGTTTCACGAAGATTATCCACTGATTGAAGTTGGTGAGTTTGAGCTTAACCGTAATCCTGAGAATTACTTTGCCGAAGTGGAGCAGTCTGCATTTAATCCGGCAAGTGTCGTACCGGGTATAGGGTTCTCGCCCGATAAAATGCTCCAGGGTCGCCTTTTCTCCTATGGGGATACTCAGCGCTACCGTTTAGGAGTAAATCATCATCTGATCCCTGTGAACGCGTCTCGTTGCCCATTTCATAGTTACCATCGTGATGGTGCTATGCGTGTGGACGGTAACCACGGCAGTACTATCGGATATGAGCCGAATAGCGATGGTGAGTGGCAGGAACAGCCGGACTTCTCCGAACCACCTCTTGATATCGATGGCGCGGCGGATCACTGGAATCATCGTGAAGATGACGATTACTATTCACAGCCCGGTAAGTTGTTCAGGCTGATGAACAAGGAGCAGCAGCAGGCACTCTTTGAAAACACAGGGCGCGCCATGGGTGATGCTCCTAAAGAGATCAAAGTTCGCCATATCGGTAACTGCACGAAAGCAGATCCGGCATATGGGCAGGGCGTAGCGGATGCGCTGGGCATAGCTATGTGTGATGTAGAGAAATAGTATTAGTCCTGAATAAATAATCTTAGTTCGCGATAAATAAGTAAAGGTGCTCAGTGTTTAGCTGAGCACCTTTTTTTTTGCGTGAAATTTTGTAGTGATTATCTGGATTTTTTATAGGCGGCATTTTGAGGTGAAATTAAATTTAATTGCCCACTAAAAAAGGGATCAGAATGAATTCTGATCCCTTAATTATTATCTGGGGTGAATGAGGGGATTTGAACCCCCGGCCACTTGGGCCACAACCAAGTGCTCTACCAACTGAGCTACATCCACCGCGTCGAGAAATAGTGTCTATCTAGGTCCGGAGAAATGGTCAAGAAGTTTTTGAAAAAAAATGAAAAATAGTGCATAAAGTCTTCATCAGACGGTAAAAAAACAAAAATTAAGGAATATACAATGGATAAATTAGTAATTGAGGGCGGTGTAGCTCTAAAGGGACCAATTTGCGTAAGTGGTGCAAAAAATGCGGCTCTTCCAATTTTGCTCGCATGTCTTTTGCCCGAAGGTCAGGTTAATCTGACCAACGTTCCGCGCCTTCGCGATATCCATACTACCTTAAAACTTCTCAATCTTTTGGGCTGTGAAACTTCCTTTGATGGGAATAATGTTACTAGCGTCGTAAAAGATCTTAAAGTTGAAGCTCCGTATGATCTGGTTAAGACCATGCGTGCCTCTGTTTTGTGTCTAGGGCCGCTTTTGGCTCTAAAGGGTGAGGCTAAGGTTGCTTTGCCGGGCGGATGCGCTATCGGGGCTCGTCCTGTTGATTTGCATTTGACCGCATTTGAAAAGATGGGCGCGGTATTTGATCTGGATAAAGGTTATATCCATGGTCGCTGTGATAAACTTAAAGGCGCGCATATCAATTTTGATTTTCCAACTGTCGGCGGCACACAGAATGTGCTCATGGCATGTACTCTCGCAGACGGTGATTCAATAATTGAAAATGCGGCTCGTGAGCCTGAAATTGAAGATCTCGCAAATTTCCTGATTGCTTGCGGTGCTAAAATTACCGGCCATGGAACCAGCGTAATCAAAGTTCAGGGCGTTTCATCGCTTAAAGGTTGTGATTACAGAATCATGCCTGACCGCATTGAGGCCGGAACATACATGGTCGCGGCGGCTATGACTGACGGCGAATTGCTGATTCAGGATTGTCCATTTCAGGAACTCGATGCTGTTGTCTATAAGCTCCGTGAAATGGGCGTGTGGATTGAAGAGCAAGAAGATGGAGTGCTTGTCCGCAGGGATGGTGAGTTGGTCGGTGTTGATATTACTACTCAGCCTTTCCCTGGTTTTCCGACGGATATGCAGGCTCAGCTTATGACGCTCATGTGTATTGCTAAAGGTGCTGGTACAATTGAAGAAAAGATTTTCGAAAATAGATTTATGCACGTTTCTGAATTGGAACGAATGGGCGCAAATATTAAACTGAAAGGCCGCACCGCAATGGTTCGCGGTGTTGATGGTTTCACAGGCGCACCTGTTATGGCATCTGATTTACGCGCCAGTGCTTCACTTGTTGTCGCAGCTCTTGCGGCAGAAGGAAGAACTGACATTCAGCGCATTTATCATCTGGATCGCGGTTACGAACGCCTTGAAGAGAAGCTTAGCGGAGTGGGTGCTAAAGTTTGGCGCGAGAAAGAGTAGTTTTTAAGATTGCTGAATATGCATGGAAATGACGACAATTTGAGTTTAGTTAGCAGGTCCGGAATTCCGGGCCTGCTTTTTTGGCAGAAACTAGTTCCAGCTTTTGTTTTTGGTATATTGTCCATCAAGTGGCTGATTCCTTGTTTTGTCGCATTTTTAGTCTATGTAGTGGTTCTGTTTGCGTTTAAGTTGCAAAAGGGCGCACTTGTTCTTTTGATCTTGATGTTTGCGCTAGGCAATTTTTATGGTTCGTCAGTTTTACCGCCCAAGCCGGATTCCATGCCGGACTGGATGGAGCGCAGAGAAAAAGTTGCAGTCAGTGCTGAGATTGAGAGGATCAAGGGCGTTCCGGGTAATAAACTGAAAATTATCCTGAGAAATGTTGTCTGTACAAGTTCTAATGTAACCACCGAGCTTGCCGGAACTATGATCTGGACTTGGGACAGGCCAAGCTCTTTTCCTGTCACGGGGCAGAAGGTCAGTCTTTTTACCCGTGTTAAGCCTATCTCTGGATTCAAGAATCCCGGTGTTTGGGATTACGAATTTTATAGCCGCACCAAAAATATTTTCTATCGCGCATATAGTCGAGGGAAGCTTAAAGATGTTAAGCTTGAATCAGTTATGCCCAATTTCTGGCAAAGACTTCGCGCAGATTTGCGGCATAAAATTGTCAGCAATGCTCCCTCTACTCAGGGCGGAGCAATATTCCCCGCACTGCTTACCGGAGACAGATTTTTCTTGTCTCGAGATACTATCGAGCTAATCCGCAGGGCAGGAGTTTCGCACGTGCTGGCGCTTTCGGGCCTTCATGTGGGGTTTGTAGTATCGTTCGGTTTTGCACTTTCTTGGCTGTTGGGACTTTTCTTTCCGCGAATTTACTTAAAAATACCGCGCGTAAAATTGGGCGTAATTCTGTCCGCTCCTATAGTTTTATTTTATTTGTGGCTGGGACAATTTTCACCTTCATTACTGCGTGCTGTGTGTATGTTCGGTTTTTGGGGTGTGCTGTTGCTTATGAACCGGGGCAGGGTGCTGTTAGACGGTCTTTTTCTCGCGGCAGCTTTGATTCTGGCTTTCGCGCCGCTCAGTGCATTTGATCTGGGATTTCAGCTTTCAGTGTTGGCTGTTAGTGGAATAGCGGTTTTTTATCCTTATTTCCAAGCCGTAATTCCTTGCGGAACCAACATTTTCACTAAAGCTGTATATTTTGTTCTGGCAGTATTAGCTGTCAGCCTCAGCGCAAATTTAACGATTCTTCCGCTCACAATATGGAATTTCGGGGTACTGATACCGAATTTGATGTTTAACGTTTTGTGGATTCCGATGCTGGGTCTTTTCCTGATGCCTATCTGTGGCCTTGGCGGGTTGCTAGCATCATTCGTAAACAGTTTTGTTTCGCAGAAGTTGTTTGCTCTTGGCGCTGCGTGTTTCGATTATATGCTCAGTCTTGTTAGGTCGGCCGTAACATCCGGCTGGTTGCCTGAATACGCTTTTTACAGACCGCTTTGGCAAGAATTCATAATTTATTTTCTTGTACTATTGTTGCTGGTCTGCATTCGTAAAAGCCGCAAAGTTAAAATTACCATACTGATTTTAATAGTCCTGCTGTTCGCATCAAGAATCGGTACTATGATTTATTCCGGCAACTTGCCGGGTGTCGGTCCTGAATATGTCACGGTCAACATGCTTGATACTGGCCAATCGCAGTGCCTTGTAATAACGGGACCACAGGGAACGAGAACTATCGTCGATGGTGGCGGGGCGTGGGGAGATTCATTCGATATTGGTAAAGCCATTGTGGGGCCTTGGCTTACTAGCGGGCATTTACCTAAGATTGATAATATTTTTATGACTCATGCGGACCGGGATCATGCTGGAGGTTTAGCCTATCTTTTTGAAAAATTTGATGTTGGTAAATTTTATTCAGATGGAAATATGCCGGAAGGAACTCTAGGTGAGAGATTTACGAAAGCATTTGCGCTTAGCGAACTTACTCAGCATAAAGTCATGCGCGGAGATGTCATTGAGATTGAGCCTGGATTAATTTTACAGATATTGCATCCTGCACCAGATTTTAATGGAAAGCGAAATGATAGTTCACTTTTTTTACGCCTTGTTTGGAACGGCAAAGGATTAATTTGTATTCCGGGAGATATTGAAAAAACAGGTATCAATGCTCTGCTAAGATATGGTGATGACATATCTGCAGATGTTTTAGTATTGCCGCACCACGGAAGCGCAGGATCTTTTTCTCCGAAGTTATATGAAAAAGTTAAACCAAAGCAGGCAATTGCGGCGTGTGGTTTTTTAAATAGATATAACTTCGTTGTGCCTAAAGTAGAACAAGAATTAAAATATAGAGGAATTGTTCTTCGTAAAACATCCTTATATGGTATGATTCCAATAAGGTGGAAAAGTCTAGAGAATTAATAATTCTACCTTGAATTTATCTAATTTGTATGGTTTTGATTGTGCTCGCAACTTGATTTTAGTTTATAATAGTGACAGAGTTTTTTGAGAAGAGATAACTGTATGCTTGTAAAGCTAGCCTAAAATGGAGGTGCATCTGCATGCGAATGCTTATTGTTGACGATGATTTTTACTGCCGCAATATGTTGCATGAGATCATGAAACCTTACGCTCAGTGTGACATTGCTGTTAATGGTGAAGAGGCTGTTTTTGCTTTCAAGAAGGGACTCGAGGATGGGAAATCATACGATTTGGTATGTCTTGACCTCGTAATGCCGGAAATGGACGGGCAGCAGGCTCTACGCGAGATAAGGGCTATAGAGAAAGACTTTAGTATTGACGAAAAAAATGAAGTCAAAGTTATTGTTACAACTATGCTGGATGATCGAAAAGAAACGCACGATGCTTTCTTTCTTGGCGGGGCGACATCCTATCTTGTGAAACCTATTGTAGAAGATAAATTGCTTAAAGAGATGAAAAATTTAGGATTTTCAGTACAAAACAGCTAGTGTCGGAGGTTCTCTTTTAGAGCTTCTCTCTGGCAGGGGAAATTTTTTAGCATGTTTTGTTTTTCTGAAAAGACGGTTAATCCGCGGCACTTGCTGCGGATTTTTTTTGCTTAATATTTTTTATTGTTTTATTTGAGTATGTTATAGATATAGAACTGAATTGAAGTTCATTGGGAAGTGGTCTATTGTATCCCATTCAAATAAAGTTTTAACCGCCCTCGATGGTGGTAATATATAAGGTTCTTAAATAATGTCTCAAATATTAGGTGTAAAGTTTAATGATTTCGGTCAGATATACTATTTCTCCTCTGGACCTTTTGTGGTCCGCGAGGGGCATTCGGTTATTGTTAAGACTGAGCAGGGAATGGGGCTTGGAAAAGTATTCGTATCTCAACAGGATTTACCTGAAGATGTTACTGAAGAGTCTGTAAAAACAATATATCGTCTTGCTGGTGAAGAAGACCTCACAATAGACGCCGAAAATAAGGCGCTTTCACGCGATGCTCTGAAATTTTGCAAAGGGTGCATAGAAGGTCAGAAGCTCGAAATGAAGCTTGTAGATGTCGAAGTTTTCTTCGATCGAAGCAAAATGATTTTTTACTTTACTGCGCCGGGAAGAATTGATTTTCGTGAGCTAGTTAAAGATCTTGTAAAAGAATACAGAACTCGCATTGAGCTTCGTCAGATTGGCGTGCGTCACGAAACCCAGATGCTGGGTGCTATCGGGAACTGCGGTCAGATATGTTGCTGTCGTCGTTTTATGAGAAAGTTTATGCCTGTCACCATACGGATGGCTAAAGAGCAGAATCTTTTCCTTAATCCAACAAAGATTTCAGGTATTTGCGGTCGTTTGCTATGCTGTCTGTCTTTTGAACAGGAAAACTACGAACAGTTCCATAAACGTTGCCCTAAACTTGGCAAGCGCTATGATACAGCCCACGGAAATGCCAAGGTAACGAGATCAAATTTCTTTAGAAATACGCTCACTATTTTGCCTGAAGTAGGGGATGAAATTGAAATTTCACTTGATGATTGGCCGGATGTTTTAAAGGCAACATCGCCTGATCAGTTGCCTTCGCGTGAGCCGACAGAGGTTGAATCCCGCAAAAGCGATGCGCCTCAAGCACGCACCGGAGCTGGTCGAGGACAGCCTTCGGGTGGAAGACGTCCTGAGAAGTCAGAGTCCCGTCCACCTAGAGGAGAGCGTCCTGCTAGGTCTGGATCACGTCCTGCTAGAGGAGAGCGTCCCGGTAGCAAACCTGAACGCAGTGGCAAGCCTGAACGTGGTGGAAGGCCTGAGCGCCCAAGTAAGGGAGAACGCCCAGCTAGACCTGAGCGTCCGCGGCCGCGTCCAGAGAAAAAGCGTCCACTTGATAGTCGTGATGGTCCTAATGATTCTGAAAAGTTAGATTCTGAATCAGCCAAGAGACCGGAATCGGACTCTCAAGAGCGCAAGCCGGCATCTAAGAACCGCCGCCCTTCAAGGCGCAGACGTAGAAAGAAACCATCCGGTGGTTCTTCGTCAGGATCTTAGGAAAACTAGAATTGATTATATTCGGGTTGTCGGATATATGCCTGACAGCTCGTAAGCACTAAATAAATTTACAGCCGGTTGAAAATTAGCGTTATCATCCGGCTGTATAATTTTTTAATATTATAAACTCTTCAGTCTATTGGTTTTTAAAATTTATTTTTATTAATCGTAGTTTCTAAACTGCTAAGTTTACTGTTTTTCACCGTAACAGGAGAGACCGATTTTGGATTCGTTTTTTATTACTACTCCCATTTATTACGTTAATGCTAAGCCTCATTTAGGGCATGCATACACTACCATTCTTGCTGATTCTATGAATCGGTTTCACAAGTTAATGGGAGATGACACTTTTTTTCTCACCGGCACAGATGAGCATGGTGATAAAATAGTTCAGGCTGCTGAAAAGGGCGGGCAAACTCCGCGCGAATATGTTGATGATATCAGTTCATTATTCAGCGACCTCTGGCCTAATTTACAGATTGAAAACGATGACTTTATCAGGACCACTGAAGAACGTCACATTAAGTGCGTTCAGGGTGTTCTGCAAAAAGTTTATGATAAAGGTGACATATATTTTGGAGAATACGGCGGGCATTATTGCTTTGGCTGTGAAAGATTTTATACTGAAAAAGAACTTGAAGACGGTAAATGTCCTCAGCACGAAACTGTGCCTGAGTATATTGCTGAGAAAAACTACTTTTTCAAAATGTCTAAATATCAGGACTGGCTCATTGGCCACATAAATGCCAATCCTGATTTCATCCGTCCTGAGAGATACCGTAACGAAGTGCTCAGCCTTCTAAAGTCCGGCGCGCTCGAAGATTTGTGTATTTCTCGTCCTAAAACCCGCCTTGAGTGGGGAATAGAACTTCCTTTCGATAAAGATTTTGTCACATATGTGTGGTTTGATGCTCTCATCAACTACATAACGGCTCTTGATTATCCAAAGGGTGACAAATTTAAACAATTCTGGCCTTCCGCCAATCACCTTGTTGCTAAAGATATTCTTAAGCCTCATGCTGTTTTTTGGCCTACCATGCTGAAAGCTGCTGAGATTGAGCCTTATCAGAATCTGAATGTTCATGGTTACTGGCTGATTAAAGATACTAAGATGTCTAAATCTCTAGGAAACGTAGTTTCCCCTCTTGAGATGGCGCAGAAGTACGGAGTGAATGCTTTCCGTTATTTCCTCATGCGTGAGATGTCTTTCGGTAACGACTCTAGTTTTTCTGAGGAAGCTCTTGTTGGTCGCTTAAACGCAGACCTAGCAAATGATCTCGGAAATTTATTCAGCAGAACTTTGTCCATGACCCACAAATATTTTGATGGGTTGGTTCCTGCTCAGGGTGCCGAAGACGAAGTTGATTGCGCTATTAAAAGTGTAGGCCGTGCAAGCATGGCTGCATTTCAGCAGAACTTTATTGATGTGAAGTTCTCACGCGGACTTGAAGCTCTTTGGGAGCTTGTACGCGGTCTTAATAAATATATCGATACTACACAGCCATGGGCTCTCTATAAAGAAGAGAACATGTCACGTCTTGGAACCGTAATGTATGTTCTTCTTGAGAATATGCGTAAAATAGCTGTCCATTTGTGGCCTGTAATGCCTGAAGCAAGTGAAAGTATGCTCGCTCAGCTCGGGATTAAATTTCACCCTGAGAAAATTAATTTGAAGGGTGAAGTTGATGTTTGGGGTCTTCTTGAACATGGTACCGAAGTAGCGAGCAAATCTAATCTTTTCCCACGTGTTGAGTTTGAAAAAACGCCTCCGGTTGAAAAGAAAAAGAAAGTTGCTAAGGCTGCAAAGAAAACAAAAGAAGTTAAGACTGAAATTCCAGGAATCATCGAATTCCCTGATTTCCAGAAAGTTGAAATGAAAATCGGAACGGTTCTTTCAGTGGTTAAGCATCCAGATGCTGACAAGCTTTTGATTGTGAAGCTGGATACAGGTGAAGACGAGCCTCGTCAGGTTGTTGCAGGACTCGCTGAGTTCTTCACTCCTGAACAGCTTGAAGGGAAACAGGTTGTCGTTGTTGTCAACTTGAAACCTCGTAAGCTCAGAGGTGAGGTTTCACAGGGAATGATTCTAGCTGTTCGCAATGGTGATGGCATGGAACTTCTAACTGTTACAGCAGGCGTTGCTAACGGATGTCAGGTTTCTTAACCTAGCAAAAGTGCAACTGACCATATAAGCTCATTAAAAAAGGCAGATCATTATGATCTGCCTTTTTTTTATTTCTGCCTTGTCCTAAAATTGTTCCGTACTAGATTAGGTTGACTCTAAAATGACCAATTCTGTGAAACCTTAAGAAAATCAGATATTAAATTTTGAAAATATTTTAGGGTGCGAAGTTACTGCTAAAGCTGTATTTTACTCTTAATTATAATGAGGCGGCGGAGCGTCTTCTACATTTCCTGTCGCAGCCATATCTGTAATGTCTTTCATTTGTTCCGCAAGAATTGTAATTTTTTTCTCAAGATCAGCAATTTGTCTTTGCTGGGCAATAATAAATTTGTTCATTTCTTCCACGGTCCTATCTTGCATGGCAAGGCTGGATTCCAATATTTCGATTCTCTCTTCGAGTTCGTCTAAGTTTTTCATAAAAATATCCTGCCAGAACACTTAAAATAAGGCAATTGTGCATGTTGCCTAAATTATATTGTACTGCAATTAATGAGTGATGTAAAAAAAGTGGGGTTTAGCTATTGAGGCTGAGTCTGCTAATCTGAGTTGTAAAATGGGGCTGATAAAATTTGATCAGCTTGATGCAAAGCAAGTCGATCATAGTTTTAAGGTACTATGCTTTTTTCTTGTCAGGGATGTCGTAAGGAACGGAAACCCCATCAATAACTAGGTTAATAATGCGGCCTTCAGTTCGTTCAGCTTGGTCTTTGTAAGTGGTAAGGGAGTTCATAGCTGCTACAGAGTCTTGAGTGTTGGACCACACTCCGAACGTAGCTCGTAAATTATCATGAATCTTTTTCATCTTAAGGAGATCTGCAGAAAAAGGGGAAGAGTCATTAGCTAAAATTTCTATTGAGCTCCATTTTGAGCTTGAATTCATAAAAATTCTCCTTAATCACAGCATCCGCATATGGGGATAGCTAATATTTTGTTAGCCATTTCCTGGCCCAGAGCATACTGAGATGAACGGATTTTGATGGTCATTCTTCCACAATTTGAAAGCACATTTACAATAGTTCCGGGAATAATTCCCATAGATAACAGGCGGCTACAGAAACATCTGCCGCCTTCTAATTTGATAACCCTTACAGATACACCTTTACCGAAACAGGTAAGGGATCTAGGTTTTGTTGTATTTGCGAGTTCATTCATTGCAATTGATATTTAAATTCATTTAGAATGTTTGTCAATGTACAATCCGTAAATATACTAGAAAAGAGGGGTATTCGAGACTTGCTCATCTTCGAGGAATGTTTTATGCCTTTCTGTCACTAAAAAAGTCCTAAAGATAATATCTCAAACCATATTTGGGTGGAGTTCATGCCTAAACGCACTGATATCAAGAAAATTATGCTCATCGGCTCCGGGCCGATTGTGATCGGCCAGGCCTGTGAGTTCGATTATTCCGGCACTCAGGCTCTTAAAGCACTTAAGGAAGAAGGTTACGAAGTTATACTCGTTAACTCAAATCCTGCAACAATTATGACTGATCCACATCTCGCGGATCGAACATACATTGAACCTATTGAGCCAGAAACTGTAGCGAAGATCATTGAAAAGGAAAGACCTGATGCCTTGCTACCTACTCTTGGCGGTCAGACAGCCCTGAATACTGCGCTAGCAGTTGCTGAGATGGGAATTCTGGAAAAATTCGGAGTAGAACTTATCGGTGCTTCTGTTGATGTCATCGAAAAGGCAGAAAGTAGAGAGCTTTTCCGTGCAGCTATGGAAAAGATCGGCCTCAAAGTTCCATTCAGCGGTATTGCTCGCAATATTGATGATGTTCGTTACTGGGGTAAAAAAATTGACTTCCCTATTATTATTCGTCCCGCTTTCACCTTAGGTGGAACTGGCGGTGGCGTTGCCTATAATATGGATGATCTTGAAGATATCGCCATGCAGGGGATTAACGCAAGTCTCCAAAACGAAGTCATGCTCGAAGAATCCATTCTCGGATGGAAAGAATACGAGCTTGAAGTCATGCGCGACACGAAAGATAACTGCGTAATTATTTGTTCTATTGAAAATATTGATCCGATGGGCGTTCACACTGGAGACTCTATAACAGTTGCTCCAGCTCAGACCCTTACGGATGTTGAATATCAGATTTTGAGAGATGCATCTCTTGCGATCATGCGTGAAATCGGTGTTGAAACCGGTGGATCGAATGTTCAGTTTGCAATCAACCCTGCGAATGGTGAGCTTGCAATCATTGAAATGAATCCTCGTGTTTCACGTTCATCAGCTCTTGCATCCAAAGCAACAGGCTTCCCGATTGCAAAGATCGCCGCGAAGCTTGCAGTTGGTTACACTCTCGATGAACTGCCAAACGATATTACCCGTGAGACAATGGCCTCCTTTGAGCCGTCCATTGACTATTGCGTAATCAAGATCCCTCGTTTCACATTTGAGAAGTTCCCTGGAGCTGAAGATTACCTTACCACCGCAATGAAGAGTGTTGGTGAGACTATGGCTATTGGGCGTACTTTTAAAGAAGCGCTCCAAAAAGGTTTACGCTCTTTGGAAGTCGGAATGCCCGGTTTCGGTAAAGATTTTGAAGCATGCAATATTGACCGTGACGAGTTAGTAGGCCTTCTCCGTAAGCCTAACTCCAAACGTATTTTTGCACTTCGCGATGCATTCCTCTGCGGATTTACTGTAGAAGAAGTCTTCGATATTACCAAGATTGATCCGTGGTATTTGAATCAGTGTGAAGAGCTTGTCCGTTTTGAAGAAGAGCTTAAGAAGTTCACTCTCGAAGTCGGCATGTACTCTGATAATCCTGAAATTCCTGATATGCTTAAGAAGGCGAAAGAGCTTGGGTATTCTGATCCGCAGCTTGCTACACTATGGAAGCAGAGCGAAGAAGAAGTCAGAACCTTCAGAAAGAGTCTTGATCTTATCCCTACATATTACTTGGTTGATACTTGCGCCGCTGAATTCGAAGCTTACACTCCGTATTTCTACTCTACGTATGAAACAGGGCAGGAAGCGGAAGAGATGGAAGGCCGCAAGGTTATGATTCTGGGAGGCGGTCCTAACAGAATCGGTCAGGGAATTGAATTTGATTACTGTTGTTGTCACTCCGCGTTTGCTCTAGAAGAGATGGGCGTGAAGTCTATTATGGTTAACTCAAACCCTGAAACAGTTTCAACTGATTACGATACTTCAGATAGACTTTACTTTGAGCCTCTTACTTATGAAGATGTGCTTAATATTATTGAATTTGAAAAACCTGATGGAATCATTGTTCAGTTCGGCGGACAGACTCCGCTGAATCTCGCAATTCCGTTGCTTAAAGCCGGAGTCAAGATTCTGGGAACTTCCCCAGACAGTATTGACCGCGCAGAAGACAGAGAAAGATTTCAGGCTATGCTTAATAAGCTTGATCTGAAGCAGCCACCGAATGGAACTGCACGTTCTCTTGAAGATGCACAGAAGATTGCTACTGAGCTTACTTATCCGCTCGTTCTTCGTCCTTCATATGTACTTGGCGGACGTGGAATGGATATCGTTTGGAGTGATGATGAATTTGAATCATACTTCCGCGAAGCATCGGTTGTTTCTCCTGAGCATCCAATTTTGATTGATAAGTTTCTCGAGAACGCTGTTGAAGTTGATGTTGATGCTCTTTCAGATGGCGAGCAGACTTATGTTGCTGGCGTGATGGAACATATTGAAGAAGCTGGAATTCATTCCGGTGACTCAGCATGTGTCTTGCCACCTCATACTCTTAGCCCTGAAATTGTAAAAGAGATTGAGCGCCAGACAGTAGCTCTCGCAGTAGAGCTTGAGATTGTCGGATTAATGAATATTCAGTTCGCAGTTAAGGACAATGTTGTTTTCATCATTGAAGTTAACCCAAGAGCATCAAGGACTGTTCCTTTCGTAAGTAAGGCAACAGGTATTCAGCTTGCGAAATTGGCAACCAGAGTTATGCTCGGCGAAAAACTTGTCGATCTTGACCCATGGTCCATGCGCAAAGAAGGGTTCTACTCAGTTAAGGAAGCCGTATTTCCATTTAACAAGTTCCCGAATGTTGATGTTAAGCTTGGACCAGAAATGCGTTCAACTGGCGAAGTTATGGGAATGGATGTTCTGCCCGGACTTGCTTTCATGAAAGCTCAGCTTGGTGCAGGACTAAAACTTCCTGAAGAAGGAACTGTATTCATTTCTGTTAAAGACAGGGATAAAGAAGGCATTGTTCCAACTGCTGAGATTTTCAAGGAACTTGGATTCAAGATTCTTGCTACTGGCGGGACAGCTGACTTCCTCAGTGCCAAGGGTATTGAGAATGAGAAGATTCTAAAAGTGAACGAAGGGCGTCCACATGTTGTTGATTACATTAAAAACAACGACATTGATCTTTTGATTAATACGCCGTCAGATAAAAAGACTGTAAGTGACTCTAAGCAAATCAGACAGACCGCGTTGTTATACGGATTAGCGTATACAACAACAGTTGCTGGTGCACATGCCATGTCCTTGGCCATTAAAGAGCACCGTGGCAAAGGGCTTGATGTAAGGTGCTTGCAGCACTACCATAATATGGATATTTAAATTTACTAAACTGGAAATTAACGGACCGGGCGTAACGCTCCGGTCCTTTCCTTTTTTAATACAAAAGCAGGAAATATGAAAAAAGAATACTGCGGACTTTTTGGAATATATCATCATCCGGAAGCTGCGCGCATGACCTATTTTGGTCTTTACGCAATGCAGCATCGTGGCCAGGAATCTGCCGGAATCGTCACTTGGGACGGCGAGCAGATTCGTGAGCAGAAAGGCATGGGGCTTGTTGGAGACGTTTTTAATGAACGTCACTTGAGCAAAGAACTGAAAGGTAACATAGCCATTGGTCATGTTCGTTATTCTACGACTGGTGCGTCGCTTATTAGAAATGCCCAGCCATTCATCGTAAGATTTGGTGATTTACGCCTTGCTATTGCCCATAACGGAAACCTTGTTAATACCAAGGAACTACGTGAAGAGCTTGAATCGCAGGGGTCTATTTTTCAGACCACCATGGATTCAGAAGTTTTCGTTCATCTGATTGCAAAGAACCTCAATGGCAATACCATCGAAGATGCGATCATGAAGGCTTGTAAAAAAGTTAAGGGTGCTTTCTCTCTCTTAATTTTAGCTAATGACAAACTGATTGCTGTTAAAGATCCTCATGGTTTCCGCCCTCTAGTTATTGGACGTCTTGGTGATAACTATGTTTTTGCATCTGAAACATGTGCTTTTGATCTTATCGACGCTGAATCTATTCGTCCTGTAAAACCGGGTGAAATGGTCGTTGTTGAAAACGGTAATCTGAAATCATATATATATGATGACAAGACTCCCAAAAGACAGTGTATTTTTGAACTTATTTATTTTGCACGTCCAGACTCCATTATTTTTGATGAAGTTGTTTATGAAAGACGCAAAAAAATGGGAAAAGTACTCGCCAAAGAAATGCCGCAGGATGTTGATTTTGTAATGCCTTTCCCGGATTCCGGTAACTATGCCGCAGTCGGGTATTCGCAGGAATCAGGATTGCCGCTTGAACTTGCTATGATTCGAAATCACTACGTTGGCCGTACTTTTATTCAGCCTTCGCAGGATATGCGTGACTTCAGTGTTAAGATGAAACTTAACCCTGTCCGCAGTATGATTAAGGGCAAGAGCATTATGATCATTGAAGACTCTATTGTGCGTGGAACAACTATTCGTACAAGAGTTAAAGAGTTGAGAGCACTTGGTGCACGTGAAATTCACATGCGCGTTAGTTGTCCTGCTATTCGCTTCCCTTGTTATTACGGGATCGACTTTTCATCCAAAGGTGAACTTATCGCTGCCAATAGTACTGAAGAGGAAATCGCACGTTTCATCGGCCTTGATTCACTTCACTACCTTTCAATCGAAGGATTGCTTGAATCCGTAGAAGATAAGGATTCATACTGTCTAGCTTGTTTTGACGGCAATTACCCTATTCCTCCTTGCAAAGGTGGTGGTAAAATGTGTCTGGAAGATAAATGCTAGGATCCATCATACGGAGTGTTTTTGTCTATGAATGATCCTTTTGTTTGTGCACGTTGTGCCGCTAAAGGTCCGACATGTTGCGAATTAACTCCGGGATGTGAAGATCTTTGTTTTCCTATATCGAAAATTGAACGGGAGCGCATTTTAGAGTGCGCTCCCGATTTAGGCGGGTTCGTTTTACAGCCGAATTCCGCCATTTTTATTGAAAATTTACTGAGATTATTTCCAGATCAACGCCGAACTGTGAGAGCGCTGTTTCCTCAGGATGAGACGCATTACCGTCTGGGGTTGGATGAATTTGGAAAATGTTTGTTTTTAGGCCCTGAAGGATGTCGTATTCCTCAGGATGCTCGCCCCTTTTATTGCCGCCTGTTTCCTTTCTGGACTTGTGAGAATGGACAAATCAGCATTCTTGAAGTTCCTGGGTGCCTTGCTCAGCAAGAAAATAAAACTACGGGTAAATTATTTAAGGCTCTCGACGTTTCTTTGGTGAAAGCCAGAAAGATGCATGAAAAACTCTGCATTGCATGGGGTTTTGATTCCGACCCTGATTAATTTGTGCGTTTGCGAATATGAATTTCAAATTTTGAATAATTGTTATCCTGATCAGCTGCCGATTTAGGTGGCTTGTGAGATTTACAGATGAAGAAAGTTTATAAAGTTAGTCTTATAGTAATGCTCCTGATAGGGATTCTCGGAATTTCTTCTATGGCTGGTCTTTATTATTGGGCATCCAGAGATTTACCAGGTTTTAAAAATATCACAGATTACAGTCCTCCACTTGTGACGACTGTTTACACTCATGATAATAAAGTGCTTGGTTATTTCTATAAAGAAAAGCGCTACTTGGTTAGAATCGATGAGATGACTCCACTTCTTCCTAAAGCTTTTCTTGCAGCCGAAGACGCATCTTTTTATGAGCATGACGGAGTTGATTTCTCTGCTATTTCGAGAGCTTTTGTTGCCAATCTCAGAACTGGCGGCATCAGGCAGGGCGGAAGTACTGTTACGCAGCAGATAATTAAAAGACTGCTTCTGACTCCTGAAAAAAGCTATAAGCGAAAAATAAAAGAAGCTATCCTCGCTTTTAGACTTGAGCATTATCTTGAAAAAGATGAAATCCTCACAATTTATCTCAATCAAATTTACCTTGGTGCCGGAGCTTACGGTGTCGAAGCTGCGGCTCGTATTTACTTTGCTAAGCATGTTGGTGATTTATCTATTGCAGAGTCTGCTCTTTTGGCAGGACTTCCTCAGGCTCCAAGTCGCTATGATCCTTATAAGCACCCTGAAAAAGCAAGAGCTCGTCAATTGTACGTTCTTGGTCAGATGTATGAGCAGGGGTGGATAGGTAAGGACGAGTACAATAATGCTGTAGATGAGCAGCTTGTATACAAAAGTATGGAAGATCCATCATGGCAGTCCGGTCCGTACTATCTAGAAGAAGTCAGACGCTGGCTCATAGATCAGTACGGTGAGGACACAGTATATAATGGCGGGCTGAATGTTGTTACTTCATGTGATTTAAAACATCAGAAAGCTGCCGATCTTGCCGTTAGAAATGGACTTGAGAGTTCGACTCTTCGACGCGGTTGGCGCGGTCCTTTGGCTGAGCTTACTCCTGCAGAATATGCAAACTTTTTGACTTCTGAAGTAATACCATTCTCAGACCTTAGACCTGATAAATGGGTTAAAGTTCTGGTGACCAAAGTTTCTAAAAAAGAAGCACTGGTTAAGTTCGGTAAATATACTGCCAAAATGCCCGTAACCAGCATGAAGTGGTGCCGTGAGCCTAATATACGTAAGGCTCCTGAAGACGTTCGTCCCGTTAAGGATGCGACTAAAATATTGAAGGTCGGCAATGTCGTTTGGGCTAAATTAACTAAAGCTTTCTTTAAAGACGGTAGTGAAGTCAACTTTAACCAAGTTGATCCTGATACTCCGGAACTTGGCGAACTGAACTGGCTTGTGGGCTTAGTTCAAAGACCGGTTGTTCAGGGTGGGCTTGTGTCCATGGACCCTCGATCTGGTGAAGTAAAAGCTATGGTTGGTGGTTATTCCTTCCACAGTAGTCAGTTCAACCGCGCAACTCAGGCTAAAAGACAGCCTGGTTCTGCTTTTAAGCCTGTTGTTTATTCCACAGCAATGGACAATGGATTTACTACTGCATCAATTCTTATGGATGCTCCATTTGTTTACACAGATATGGTTGCCGGTAAGCTCTGGAAGCCTCAAAACTTTGAAGGCGTATTTTATGGGCCTACGCTTTTGCGTACCGCTCTTGTAAAATCCAGAAACCTGGTAACAATCAGGCTTGCTCAGAAAATGGGTGTTAAGAAGATTATTGAGCGCGCAAAAGTGATGGGTCTCGATGGTGATTTTCCTGCCGATTTATCTGTTGCGCTCGGTTCTGGTTCTGTAACTTTACTTAATATGGTTGAAGCTTATTCAGCTTTTGCTCGTGGTGGTACTCGGATTAAACCTAGACTAGTTCTTTCGGTTAATAGTCCTTGGGGTGAGCAGTTGTACGAATCCAAACCTGAAGTGCATGATGCTATTAGTCCTCAAACCGCGTACATAATGTGTAGCCTGTTAAAAGAAGTTGTTGCGCACGGTACTGGTTGGAGAGCAAGAGCTCTCGGGCGTCCGGTTGCAGGTAAAACAGGTACAACTAATAATGAACAGGATGCTTGGTATATGGGCTTTTCCCCGTATTTATTGACGGGCGTGTTTGTTGGGTTTGATCAGCTTACTCCTATGGGTAAATATGAAACAGGCTCACGCGCAGCAAGTCCAATCTGGGTTGCCTATCGCAAGAAGGTTGAGAAAGATTATCCATACATGGACTTTCCTCAGCCCGATGGAGTTGTCATGGCGAAGGTAGATGCTTCTTCCGGGCTGCTTGCTGGTCCGGGATCAACCAAGACATTCTTTCTGCCATTTAAGGAAGGAACACAGCCGACTAAAACTGCTGGAGGCGCTGGTGACGATTCCGAAGGTGGTGGTTCATCTAGTGAAGATCTGTTCAAGCAGACCTTCTAGGCTATAGCTTTAAAGATTTCCTTTCTTAATGAAAGGAGTTTGCTGTTAGATATATCTGCGGCCCTGTAAGTTTTCTTACAGGGCCGCTTTTTTTTATTATTAGTAGAATATATTATCCCTTCCGCTCGTACTGTCTTTTATCCCTCCTAGAAAAGGTGTTATTGTTTTTTATGTACATAAATTTGCAATTCAGATAATCTATTGTTCGAAGTTGGTTCGATAGGATATGTCTATATCTTAAATTAAGTTTTTATTAATTTCGTTTTAGTTAAATAGTTAAGTTACAATACTTTTTTATCAAAGCATGTATCTTGATAGAGTTAGTTGTTGCTCTTAACAGTTAAGACTTTTTAAGTTTAGTAATAAAATTATCATGCATCCTTGGAGATACATATGAAATTAGGTGATGTTAGAATTGGCACAAAGATTTTGAGTGGGTTTGGGATTATTGTATTACTTTTTTTGGTAACTGGAATATGTATTAAGTACTATCAAGGCCATATGGTAGCTGCATCTTCGATTGTTGATGCTTCTATGGAGATGAAAATTTCTGTTCGGACTGACATGCAAATGCTGATGGAAATGCTTTCCGCTGAAGATAAGGACGGAGTGGCAGACGTTTGGGCCGAGCATGAAAGACTCGTGGAAGATTTTGATTTGTATAGTGATGGTATTTTGAAGGGAGCTGAAACTCCAGCAGGATTAATACATGCAACCACTGATCTTGAGTTACGTAGAATTGTCGAAAAAGCTGATAGTTTTCACAGTAATGAATTTCAACCCCGCGTTAGAAAAATGAATGATCTAATGCTCGAATCATATATTGTTATCCAAGAACGAAATGCTGCAATGGAAAAAACTGAAGAAGCTTATAATTCAGTAATAGAGCTGGCTGAAGTTTTGGAAGTTGCTATTTCTAATTACATAGAAAGTAGGCTCAATTCTGGCGGATCTGCGGAAGAAATACTTTTCACAGAAGTTTCATGGTCAGATATGGTCATGGAAATTAAAGTAATTATGGGTGAAACTAGAATTGCTTTGGAAGAATTAGTACAGAGCTCCGATGATGCTGATATTGATAAGTTCGAGGAAAAGTATGAAGCGACTTTGAAGAAGTTTGATGTTTTCGTACAGTCTCTTTTAAATGGTGGTAATGCCGATGGAAATATAATTACTAAAGTTAATGACCTTAATTTGCGTAATGCCGTGAACAGGCTTGATAAGGTGCATGATCAAGAGCTCCAGCCTGCCGCTGCAATCCTAATTGCGAGTCAACACAGGCATAATGATATTCTTGTTGATCTTCTTAAAGTCGATGTTGAAGCAGACAACATAGGTGAAGAAATGTTCACCATGATTGGTCAGGTTGAAGAGGGCGCGAAAGACGTTTTCAATAACAGTCTTATGCAGGTAAACGGTGCTATTTTTACAGGTGTCGGTGTCGCGATGGCACTTGCTATAATGATTGGTATTATTTTGGCGCGTTTGATTGTCCGGCCTCTTTCTTTGGCGGTTGATACCTCCTCTGCCATGGCGAATGGAGATTTGAGTAAGGATGTTGAGTCCACTGGGTGTGATGAAATTGGCTCCATGCTTTCAGCTATGGGACAGATGGTAGAGAAGCTCCGAAGTGTGGTTTACGGTGTAAATGGAGCTGTTGATAATATTGCCGCTGGTAGTCAGGAACTGTCTTCTGCTTCTGAAAGTTTATCGCAAGGGGCAACTGAGCAAGCTGCATCTATTGAAGAGCTCTCCGCCGCCATTGAGGAAGTAACGTCATCCATAGCGCGCAATTCAGACAATTCTCAGCAGACCGCAGCGCTTGCTTCCAAAGCTGCCGCTAAGGCTAGCGAAAGTGGTAGTGCTGTTACTCAGGCTGTTACGGCCATGAAGAATATCGCTGATAAAATTACCATCATTGAAGATATTGCTCGCCAGACTAATCTTCTTGCATTGAACGCAGCTATTGAAGCGGCGCGAGCAGGTGAGCATGGTAAGGGATTTGCTGTTGTCGCAGCCGAAGTTCGTAAACTTGCTGAAAGAAGTGGTACTGCCGCAAGTGAAATTAGCGAGCTTTCTTCATCTACTGTCATTGTCGCTGATCAAGCCGTTGTCATGCTTGATGAGCTTGTCCCTGATATTGAGAGCACTTCCGAACTTATTAGTGAGATCAACGCAACCTGTGCAGAGCAGGACTCAGCAATTCAGCAGATAGGATCGGCAGTGAGTCAGGTGGAAAGAGCAACGCAGATAAGTGCTTCTTCATCGGAAGAAGTAGCTTCAACATCAGAAGAACTTGCAAGTCAGGCGGAAAGTCTTCGTGAAATGATGCTGTTTTTCGATTGTGGAGATTCACGTTTAGTTCGCAATCAAATAAACTCTAGTTCTCGCAATAAGATTAAAGCTCTTCCCTCTGCGGGGCTAAGTGATGATTTCGAGCGTTTTTAAATACATCCTCCTATCTTAAAATGAGTAAAACCCCGAATAACTAGTTATTCGGGGTTTTTTTGTACTTGAATATAGAAGTAAGAAAAGGGCTAAAAAGCTTTTACTCTGGGTAAGTAGAAATTCCGCCATGAGCTCCAGACCATTCTACTGGATTATTCAAGAACTTTTCAACTTCGCCTAAGGACTTGGTATCAAAGTAATTTTCTTTCTTACAAACATTCAGAATGTCCCACCAGTTAGCCAGTGAGAGCATTTCAAGACCCGCATCAGCGAGAGTCTGTTCTGAGTTCGGGAAAATTCCGTATTCGAAAAGTACAAACGTATGGGTCACGTTTGCGCCGGCACGACGAAGAGCTTCAGCAAAAGTAACTTTGCTGCGTCCGTCTGTGGACAAATCTTCAACTAGAAGAACTTTGGAGCCTTCCTTAAAATCGCCTTCGATCTGTGCATCACGACCAAAACCTTTCGCTTTTTTGCGTACATACTGCATAGGAAGCATCAGTCTTTCAGACAGCCATGCTGCGAAAGGAATACCTGCTGTTTCACCGCCTGCAACACAGTCGATGGATTCAAAGCCAACGTCTCTTAGAATGACAGAAGCTCCGAAGTCCATCAATGTCGAACGAACGCGCGGGTAGGAAATAAGTTTACGACAGTCAATATATACCGGGCTGGCCCAGCCTGAGGTAAATTTGAAAGGCTCATCAGCTCTGAAGCGGACAGCTTCAACTTCGATGAGCATTTTAGCTGTTATTTCAGCTATGGTTGCTTTGTCTGGAAAGCCGGTAGGAACCATTGTTTCTCCTTTGTTGTTATACGTAAAAAAAGCCGGGTCTAAAAGCGACTCAGCTTATATCAATCAACTAATTCCCAGTAAAGGGGCGTGTCCGGGTTAAATATTTTAACCTCGTCTTCACCCGCTTTAAAAAGCCAATTCATAGAAACAGGTTCATCCCTTTTTGTCAGTGTAATAGTACTGCCATTGGGAGAAAGTCCGTAGAATCTGGCTCCGAATATCGATGTAAAGCCTTCTAACCTAGGAAGCTCTCCACATCTTTCAAAAACTTGCGTGACATAACCGATAGAAGTCGGAGCATTAAATATCCCTGCGAATGCTCCTTCTTTTTCTTTATTCTTACATGCGTGCGGCGCAGAATCCGTACCTAGGAAAAATTTCTCATTACCTGAAGTTGCCGCTTCACGCAGAGCTTTGCGGTCTTCAAATGTTTTTGCAACCGGCAAGCAGTACATGTAAGGATTCATTCCGCCTTTAAAAAGATCGTTGCGCGTCAGAACCAAGTGGTGCGGAGTTATTGTCGCAACCGTGAACTCGTCCTGATCAAGAACATAATCAACTGCTTTTTTGCAAGTCAAATGTTCGAAAATGATTTTCAGTTCAGGAAAATCTTTACGAAGGGGAATCAGCACCTTCTCAATGAAAACTGCTTCGCGATCAAAAATATCCACTTCAGGGTCGACTACTTCTCCGTGAACAGAAAGGGGTATTCCCAGTTCTTGCATCACTTCAAGTACGGGATAAACATTCTTAATCGAAGTTACACCATTATCAGAATTGGTGGTAGCTCCTGCCGGAAATAGTTTCACTGCATGGAAAGCTTTAACAGCGCAGGCGGCCCGAATATCTTCAGGGTCGGTAGCATCAGTCAGATAACAGGTCATGAGCGGTTCGAAGTTTGATCCTTCAGGACGCGCCGCTATGATTCTTCTGCGGTATTCCTCTGCCTCATTTACTGATGTAATAGGGGGCATGAGGTTCGGCATAACAATAGCTCTGCCGTAAATTTTTGCAGTGTATGGAAGTACTGCCGCAAGCATTTTCCCATCTCTCAGGTGAAGATGCCAGTCATCAGGTCTTATGATGGTAATTTCAGTGTTCACGATTTGAACTCCGTAATAGTGCGGTAAAGTACAGACGTACCCCGAATAAAATCAGCAATATCCATTTCTTCTTCAGGATTATGGGAGCCATTACGGTTTCTCACAAATATCATTCCCGTAGGAACTCCAGCATTGGCGAAAAGTGACGCATCATGACCCGCTCCGCTTGGAATAGGTTCTATTGGCAAACCTTCATCCTCGCAAGCTCTATTTATGCGCTCAACAATGCTTTGGTCAAGCACTGCGGGTGGAGTTTTTACAGGTTTATCAAATTCGAACTGAACTTTGCGGTCATAAGTAATAGTTGCACACTCAGAATGGAGCAATGCGTCAATTGCAGTTAAGGTATGATCGTACTGGCTTCGTGCTTCAAAACTGAAAGTGACTTCGCCCGGAATCCTAGACATAGCATGGTGCTTAGGATCTGTAGAAAGCATACCCATGGTCGTAACTAAATCGCCACCATGCTGCAAAATTGTTGTCCAGTGATCGTCAATACGCGTAATAAGATCCGCTGTAGCAAATACGGCGTCTTTTCTGAGCCAGCGTGGCACAGCGCCCGAATGTCCAGCTTCCCCAACACATTTAATCTCACGGTGTCTGATATTGCCGCGAATACCTGTAACAGCCGCAACCGGTAAGTTGCGCGCGATCATTACGGGACCTTGTTCAATATGAAGTTCGAAGAAGGCCTTGATCTTGGAAGTATCAATTAGCTTTTCGCCTTTTGAAATCCTGTCTATTTCTGCACCACACTCAGCCATATGTGTGCCGAGAGATTTACCATCATCTCGCTGAGTCAGTTCTTGTTCGGAAGCTGCCAATTGGCCGAGAAGTGCTTTCGATCCAAGGTAACATGCTCCGAACCATGCACTTTCTTCCGCTCTAAGGGCGATGACTTTAACAGGGATTTCCGGAGACGTTCCTGTCCTCTTAAAATTAATAAGGCAGAGTAACCCAGCAAGCACGCCTGCGGCTCCATCATAATTCCCACCTTGCGGAACTGTGTCGAGGTGTGAACCTATCATTATGTATTCCTGATCGTCAGGAATACTTTCAAGTTCAATAACAAGATTCGCCGCAGAGTCTCGATAGGTAATTAGCCCTTCTTTTATCGCAATGCTTTCAACCATATCAAGGGCTTGCGTTTCGCCTTCACCATAGGAAGGGCGCGATACTCCGATAGTGTCTTTCGATAATTCTTCAAGATCGGCAAAGAGCTTTTCTGCATCATTTGTAAGATGTTCAAGACTGGGCTTAGTTTCAGTGACCGTATGCGGATTCATTGTTTTTGCCCCTGTTGAGTGTTCATTAGCTATTGTGTGCATGTTTTATAATTGGAATATATTCAGTTTGTTAAGGAGCAAGCAGTCCGGGAAGGAAAGTAGCAAGACCCGGTACGTAAGTTACGAGCATCAACACAAGGATGTTGATGAAAAGGAAAGGCCATACCCCTTGAATAATGGACATGACGGGCTTATCAAGTGTTGACGATGCCACAAATATATCAAGTCCGAAGGGCGGGGTAATCATGCCGATACAAATGTTCAAACAAACTATTTCTCCAAAGTGAATTGGATCAATTCCCATGGTAAGGGCTACAGGGAAAAGCGGCGGAACGAGAATTAACAGAGCTGAGTTCGGATCGATAAACATGCCTGCAATAAAGAACGCGATGTTTACGATAATCAGAAATGTTATTGGTCCGGCCTGAATGTCTGTTAGGAAATTAGTGATCAAAACAGGGACCTGAGCAATCGTTACAAAGTAGGAAAGTACACTTCCCATTGCCAGCAGAATGAAAATAATAGTGGTGGAAATAGAAGCTCTTTCTGTGATCCTGATTAAGCGCGAGAAGGTAAGGTTTTTGTAAATTGCTGCCTCAACAAAAATTGCATATACAACGGACACTGCCGCGGCTTCGGTTGGGGTGAATAGTCCTGTATAAATACCACCTAAAATGATGACAGGTAATCCTAAAGCCCATGACGCGGCATTGAATGTTTGAAGGAAAGGTATAGTAGATTTTTCGCCTCTTCCAACACCGTTTCTGATGCTTTCAAATATGACCAGTCCGCAAAAGGCAAGGCCAAGCGTAATTCCGACACCAAGTCCACCTATGAAGAGACCAGTGATTGATGTGCCAGTCATCCAGCCATAAATAATTAAGGTAATGCTTGGAGGAATGAGCAGGGCTGTTTCTGCACTGGAAACAATTAGCCCGAGGCTGAATTTCTCGCTGAATCCTGATTTGCGCAGTTCTGGATACATGAGCTTGCCCATGGCGGCTACGGTAGCAGGAGCCGAGCCTGAGACAGAACCAAACGCCATAGAACCAACAACAGTTGTATGTCCTATTCCACCGAGCCTGTGAGCTGTGAAATGTTTGATAAGGTCCGTTAGCCGTTTAGCGATTTGACCGGAAGCCATAAGTTCAGCTGCGAAAATGAAAAATGGGATAGCGAGTAGTGTAGAAAAATTGATTCCGCCGACTAGCTTTTGAATAAGGACCGGATCAGGGATTCTTGGAAATAAGAATGCTTTGGTCAAAAAAGCCGGAACGCCGAGAACGAGCAGCATTTCGAAGCCGCAAACCAGCATTGCAAAGGCGATGAGAATAATTACAGGAGTCATATTATGATACCACCTTAGTTGCTTGGATTTGCGAGTATGGGTCTGGTGCGACGATTGTTAATATTGAGCAGTTCGAGCCCGTACCGGAGAGCGAGAAGTATGAATCCAATCGTAGGAGCTACGTATAGCCAGTACATGGGCAGTCCTAGAGTCGGGCTGACTTGTCCTGTACGCATTACGAATTTAACAAGCGAATATCCTAGCCATGCTAGGTAGCAGCTAAAAACTATGCCAGTAGTATTGATCAATAAACATACAAGTTTTTGCGGAGTTTTCGGGAGCTTTTCAAGTAAAGTTGTAACTGCAACATGGCGGCCGCGCTCAAGAGCAAGGCCGAGGGCGAGAAATACTGCCCAGACCATTAGAAGCCGCGTTGCTTCATCTATCCATGCGAAAGAACTTGAGTATTGCGGAAGGATTTCGCGCACTAGAACATTAAAAGTATACAGAGCAACCATAATCAAATTTATGGAAATAACTAGAACTCGTTCAACGATTCTAATGCCTGATAGTATGGAACCTAAGATCTTCCGCATAATTTTCTCCCGAAAAAAATAGGCGGGAAAGGGGGATCCCTTTCCCGCCTGAATATACAGTAATTATTTTACGATGCGTTTGTATTCCGCTTCGTAAAGCTTTACGAGTTTTTCACCTTCGTTGCCTGCACGTTCAAGGTAAGCTGCGATGGTTTTAGGGTACATAAGTTCACGCATTGTTGCGCGGTCTGCACCGGAAAGAGGGCTAACATTCACGCCTGCTTTTTCGATAATAGCAAGAGCGTCTTTCTGAGCCTGCTCTTTGTGAGCTTCAACGCCGGGCATAACTTCAAGGAAAGCCGCAACGATTACTTTCTGGTACTTAGCAGGAAGGCTGTCCCACCATGAAGGGTTGAAGAGTACAAAGTCTTCCATTGCGCCGTGCTCGGAAAGAACAAGGTACTTCTGAACTTCGTAAAATTTCATGCGCTGGATGGTATCAAGAGGATTTTCTTCACCGTCAACAACTCCGTTCTGGAGAGCTGTGTAAAGTTCACCGAAAGGAAGAGCGATAGCGGAAGCACCGATTGCAGCAAACTGCTCGATGAGGATTTTGGAATCCATTACGCGGAAACGCTGTCCTTTGTAAGCTTCAACTGAACCGAGAGGTTTGTTAGAAGTGAAGTTTTTACGTCCATTAGGCCATGTTGCGATGGCAGTGAATCCTCTAGCATCGAAGCTTTTGAGGAGTTCTTTACCAAATTTACCCTGACGAATTTCCTGTGCTTTAACGCGGTCAGCAGGAAGCAGGAAAGGGATATCCATGATGGATACAGCAGGGTTGAATCCACCAAGGAAAGCAGCAGGAGAAACAGTACCTTCAATAGTACCGAACTGTACGCTTTCGTTCATCTGACGCTGATTGCCCAGCTGTGAGGAAGGGAAAAGTTTGAATTCAACAGCTCCGCCAGTGCGCTCTTTTACGAGCTTGGCAATTTTTTCAAGTCCCTGATGTCGGGGCTGAAGCGCGGATTCAAGATGACCAATGCGAGCTTCGAACTCAGCAGCTCCAGCAGAGATAACTCCGCCGAAAACCATACAGACAGCCAAAAGTGTAGTAACAATACGAGCAGAAAATTTCATTCAGAAGCCTCCTTATTATAGCAGCTATGATTTGATTGGTTTAATTTGGATTACTAGTGTGTTTATTGTCAAGAAAATTCTCATTTTTAACACAATTAAAAAAACTGTTCACAAAAATGAGAATTTGAGTAATTATAATTAACAAAGATGGCATAAACGGTTTTTGAATATTTGAGGTTTTATTATTATATTAATATAGTGTAGCGGAGACTTTTGATGGGTGAACTTTGTTCCAAAGAAATAGGCCAGCGGCTTAAGGCTTTTAGGCTTGGAAGTGAATACAGCGCGGAAGATATTGCTGCTAAGATCGGCATCTCGCGTGCGGCTCTTTACCGTTATGAAAAGGGAGACCCTCCTAAGCTTGAAACCCTTGAAAGTATTGCTGAACTTTTGGGCGTGTCGCTTACCTCGCTAATGGGGGTAGGTGTAGAATACGTTGCTTCCGCCGTAAGTTTTTTCGAAAGAATGCGACAGGCTGAATCTGTTGCCGAGCACCTTTTTGTGATGTTCGGACCAGTCTCATATCTATTAACCACAGATGAGTTTGACGAATTTTTAGCGGTGGTTTTGCGCGAGGGGCTACCCGCAGGTTTGCCGGATATGGATCAGGCTGATCATATGATTGATGAGATTTTATCAATTTTGAAAGAACGTAAAAAAGCTTATCGGGAACGTAAGCCGAGCATTGTTAGTCTAGTCTCGGCAACTGAGCTTGAAAGATTTTTGCGCAATGGCTTTATCGGAGCATATGATTTGCCTGCCGATGTTATTCAGGAACGTAAACAAGTTGCGCGCAGAGAAATTGAAAATGTTCTTGATATGTTAGATAAACAGCCAATCGGCATTCAGATTGGTATTTTGGTGGATTCTATTCCAAGCACAAGCTTTCAGATTTTCCGTCAACCGGGGCGAGCTAGTGTTGCAGTCAGTCCCTTCAGGCTTGGCGAGTTTCCTAATGTTCGTTTGGGTGTAGCGATGATAACATCAGCACCTGAAGCTTTGTCTCTTCATGAAAAAATGGTCAATGAGCTTTGGGCAAGATCATTAAAAGGTCCTGAGGCTGCAAAATTTCTTCGAAAACTTATCAACGAAACCCACTCATAAGAAGGAGGTGGGAATATGCCTTTCATACGGGTTGAGACAAATATAGAAATAGATTCTGATAAGGCGGAAGGTTTTGTGGCGGGGCTTTCAAAGTTTGCCTCGGCGGCAATCGGTAAGCCGGAAGTATATGTGACCGTAATGTTGCATCAGAATTTGAGCATGGTACTTTCCGGGAAGAATGAACCGGCTGTGTTTGTGACTATCGGCAGTATTCTGCTTAACAAAGATAACACTGCAATATTATCAGAAAAATTTTGCGCTTTTATGTATGAGAAATTATCAATCTCAGGCACTAGAGTATTTATTGAATTTCGCGATCTTGAACGTTCGATGTTAGGTTGGGACGGACGCACTTTTTAAGTGGATTAAATAAAAAAAATCCCGACGAGAATATAATATTCGCATCGGGATTTTTGCTTTTTAGGTAATGTAATTTCTTACATTAAGCTTAGATCCCAGTTGAAGGTACTGGTTCTATTCGGGGTTGGCACAGCTTTAGGCCATGTTTCTGTGATCTGTAGGAACATAGAGTAACCAGCGCTTTCGAGCTTTTTGGTTACTTCTTTAAGTTCGAGTTCCCAGCCTGGGTAAACCCAGTAGTTCTGGTTGTATTTACGAACCCAGCAGACTTCTTTTTTCTGGCTGTAGATTGGAGCCATGAGTTCTGTTTCATCAGCAACGATCCTTGAAATAGCAAGCGGCCAGAGGCCGGAAGTGATAATTCCAAGCGGTAGAGGACTATGTTGAGGGAGAGCAAGGAAGTCTGCTTTTGAAAGCTCAGGGCTGACAAATGCGGACTTAAAGCCCATCTCGTAAAGTTCCATCAGCGCAAGCGGATTGGCGACATTACAGAATGGCCCAGCGTGGAAATTAAGCTTGTCATCGTCGGGGAACAACCCTTTCTGCCAAGGTGATCCTAAAACGAAGTCTGTCGCGCCGTGGGCAAGACAGTATGCAAGAATCTGTTTAAACTCTGCTTCTTCATTAGGCCAGATTACAGGTGGAAGGTACCACCAGATCTTTGACACAAGTGGTTTCGGAGTACGGTCCAGCGCGTTGGCTGAAAGCCAGATGCCTGTGCCATATTTATTTCTTCCGCGAGGAGGATTGCGTTGTAAGCTCATTAATTTAACGCGGTCTGTCACGTTGAACGGATGCGGCAAATCGATTTTTACAGAGCTGGATGTTTTTTCAGCAACCTTGATTCTAGAAAGGGCGGCTTCAAGCTTCTTAAGAGCGTTAACCAGTCCTTCTTCACGGCGGTCGATGAGGAAAACTCTAGTCCCGGATTTTAAACGACCGTTGCCCTGAGCTTGGATTGTAACTTTTCCGCGTTTAGGAACGAATTTACGGATCTTCATGGTCTGATGACCAGCTTGATCCTGATATCCGATACGCAGGAAGTCTCCTTGCAAAAGTTCTTGGCGACATTCAAAGTATGACTTACCATTTTTTTCCTGCTTGGTGATACCGATCAGGAAACCGGAGCCGGTTTCGTTAGTCGGATCGAGCGGAACAAATGGGCGCTGCGGCAAAAAGTTTGAGTGAGATGACGGTCTGCTCAGCGCAAGTTCTAGCAACTGAGTTGCATTTTTGCGGATTTGAGCGTCATTCGGGTTGTCACGGAGCATACGGTAGCCTGTGACAGTATAGTATACGTAGTGAGGACCTTTTTTACGACCTTCGATTTTCCACGAAGATACTTCGGGAAGCGTGATCATAGGTTTGGTAAGCACATCGAGACTTAGGTCGAGACATGAGAACAAACGTTTTGGTTGATCTTTACGTGAAGAGGTTCCATAAAGCCTACGGCAGGGTTGCACACAACGTCCGCGAAGGCTACTTTTGCCGCCGAAGTAGGAACTCCAGTAGCATCGGCCGGATACGCTGTAGCAAAGAGCGCCGTGTACGAACATTTCGAGACTGATTGATTCAGGGCAGGCTTCTGCCATCTGTTTTATTTCGTCAAGATTGAGTTCGCGAGGAACAACAACGCGGTCAATGCCCATTTCTGCGGCAATTTTAAGTCCGGAAGGGCTGCTGACGTTGGCAAGGGTTGAAAGGTGAATTTCACCTTCGTAACCGACCTGTCTAGCAATCTGAACCATTGCGAGGTCCTGAACGATAATCCCATCGGGTTTAACCGTTTGGGCGACTCTATCTAGCAGACGGGCTGCGGATTCGATATCGTCAGGCTTTACTAATGTGTTCATAGGGATGTAGGTTTTTATGCCATGATCCCGTGCAAGCTGCGCAAGGGCCGCAAGCTCTGTTGTTGAAAAGTTATGAGCTTCCATGCGAGCGGAAAAATGTTTAAGGCCGGCGTAAATGGCATCCGCTCCCGCAGCTATTGCCGCTAGGAAAGAGGATTTATCGCCCGCCGGGGCAAGAATTTCTGGTTTATGCTTAGTCATAGTTTATCACGCTTTGCCGCATACTGCGGGTAGCAAAAATCTATAGGATTAAATCATGAGTGCAAACAATTGCAGGGCTGTTAAAGTCGTTGACATTACGCCCCTCGGACACTCCTCACCGGGTGAGGAAATCGTCGAACTCAAGCTCGAATATCCGGGCTGGGAATCAGGCTGGCGCGTAGGCCAGTTCGTTATGATCAGACCCGTATCGTGGCCGCTTGACCTTATTTGGGGACGTCCTTTTTCCATTAGTAGCGCAGACGACACCACTCTGACTATTCTTTTTCAAGTAGTAGGACGAGGTACGAAGCGTTTAATGGAACTTTCCAAAGGCGATTCAGTTAATATATGGGGACCGCTCGGTTCATTTTTCAGTAAACCGAAAGATCGCCCTGTACTGATGCTCGCTGGAGGGATGGGCATAGCGCCCTTTTGCGGTTATGTCGACTCCCATCAACAACCTGAAAATTTAAAGTTGTTTTTTGCGCATAGGCCTCCACTTGAAAATTATCCTTATAAGGCACTGTCAGATAAGGTAGAAGTGGAAGATATCCAAGAAAATAAGCCCGAAGATATTCATACCATTATTGCAAGGGTTGAAGCTCTTGTTAAAGAATATGGTGAGAAAAACGGGCTAGTTGTGGCCTGCGGACCGACTCCTTTCTTACGCACAATTCAAAGAGCTGCACTTAAGTACGGCGTAGATGCGGAACTTTCTTTAGAAAACCGCATGGCCTGCGGAGTTGGGGCATGTCTTGGTTGTGTATGTAAAGATAGCGAAGGGCATTTCACTCAAGTTTGTACAAGCGGTCCTGTTTTTAAAGCAACTGCAATCGATCTGGAGGGTTAGATATGGATATGTCAGTTGATTTTGCCGGGCTGAAGTTAAAAAATCCTATCTTAACAGCTTCAGGTACTTTCGGTTCTGGGCTGGAATTTAAAAGATTCGGTGATCTTGAATCACTAGGTGGCATCATAGTGAAAGGGCTTTCTCTCAAACCTAGAGAAGGCAATCCTATGCCGAGAATTGCTGAAACTCCGTGCGGAATGCTCAATGCCATTGGTATTCAGAATCCCGGGGTGGAAGATTTTTTAACTAAAAAACTACCAAAGCTTCCGTGGAAAACGCTACCTGTGCTTGTGAATCTCTACGCAACAGATGCAGCAGAGTTCGGTGAGCTAGCCGCTGTTCTTGCCGGAGAAGAAGGGGTTGCCGCTCTTGAAGTGAATGTATCGTGTCCTAATGTAAAAGAGGGCGGTATCGCTTTCGGTCAGGACCCGAGACAGATCACGAAGGTAGCAGAAGCCGTTAAGAAAAACGCGGGCAATAAGCCCGTAATCATAAAGCTCTCTCCTAACGTGACTGATATTGCCACCTGCGCTAGAGCTGCCGAAGATGGCGGAGCAGACGGTATATCACTGATTAACACGCTCTCAGGTATGGCTGTAGATATTGAACGACGCACTCCGCGCCTGGCAAACGTTATTGGCGGACTGTCCGGTCCTGCTGTTAAGCCCGTAGCACTGCGCTGTGTCTATCAGGCTGTGAACGCGGTCAAGATTCCAGTAATGGGTCTTGGCGGAATCGCAACAGCCGAAGACGCCGCAGAATTCCTATTGGTGGGCGCAACTGCTGTTCAGATCGGAACTGCTAATTTTTTACGGCCTGATACTGCTTTTAAGATAGTTGAAGAGTTGCCGAAAGTTTTAGCAAGAGTGAACGCAAAATCCTTAGATGAGTTTCGTGGGAGCTTAATATTGCCTAAATAGGTACTTTTTTTAATGTTATTCAAAATAATTAGAGAAAAAGTGAAATAGTGCTTGCTAAGTCTATCCGATTTAGTTAAATCCTTTTTCACCAAGCGGAGAGGTGTCCGAGTACGGCTTAAGGAGCACGCCTGGAAAGCGTGTTTAGTTAACGCTAACGGAGGTTCGAATCCTCTCCTCTCCGCCAGTTTGGTTATACAGCCCCTTACAACGAAAGTTGTGAGGGGCTTTTTTGCGTCCGATTGCGGTTCATTCGAATAATTGTGCCACTTCCTAAAGATTTTCAGGGCATGTACCGATAAAAGGTTACAAGAACAAAAAATAGATCCAAGGAGGATTGCATGGAAATCAGTGGAGCCAGTCAACCGATGGTAATTCCCAAGCAGCAAAGCGCTGAGCAGAAGGTGGCCGAGCAGCAGAAAAGCGGTGCCGAATCGAACGCGAACGATATTAAGAACATCAAAAAAGCAAAGATGGAACGGCAGGTCATGGCTGATCCTTCCCTTGCGGGCGAGCTTGTTGCGACTAAAGCTGCTCCTACTTACAACACAAATGGGTCTGTTATCCAAGCCACGTCTAACTCACTGGGTAAAGTATAATCGGCAACTTTTCTTTAGTTTTCATAGAATAGGTCTTTTTAGTATCAACCTGTTCTGAGACGGGACAGAGGTTGAATCCTCTCCTCTCCGCCAGTTTGGTTATATAGCTCCTTACAACAAAAGTTGTGAGGGGCTTTTTTGCGTTCATTAAATTTTTAAAACTACAAATAAAATTCAATATTTTGTTTCAGACAAACTTGTGACTGCTTATCTTTTTATGATAAATAAAAGTCTACTGAATTTATAATTATCGTAATTATTATTCCTTGTTTTCAATCAAGTTAACTATAAATTAGACGAATCGGAGTTTTTGATGAAAATGAAAGGTATGCGTGTCTTGATGTTTGTGGAGAATGTTTTTGAGGATATGGAACTTTTGTACCCTTACTATCGTCTGATCGAAGAAGGGGCAGAGGTCGAGGTGGCCGGACCTGAAGCTGGAACCGTTTATAAAGGAAAAAATGGTTATCCTTTTCGCTCCACAGCTGCCATTGCAGATCTACAGGCGGAGGATTTTGACTTACTTGTAATTGCGGGCGGTTTTGCTCCGGATAAACTCAGGCGTGATCTTAAAGTTCTGGAACTTACACGTAATATACACAATGCTGGGAAAGTTGTTGCGCACATCTGTCATGCCGGATGGATCCCTATTTCAGCCGGAATTATGAAAGGTTTTACTTGCACATCAACCCCTGGAATCAAAGATGATCTTATCAATGCCGGAGCAACGTGGGTTGATAAGGACGTTGTTGTTGACCGTAATCAAGTTTCATCCCGTAAACCGGACGATCTGCCGGCTTTTTGCCGAGCCATTATAGACTTGGCTACAAATAATTTTAGCCCCTTACAACAAATGTTGTAAGGGGCTTTTTCGTGTTTGATGATTTCTACTTATTTCGCTTTATGGACAACAAGCTGAGCAAAAGGAATATTCCACTCAAAGTGATTGCAAGCATCTACGCTGTACCGTTGCAGTGCCCTAGTTAACCGTCCGTATAGCTCTGCTATGTCGCTATGGAAGTCTGCTATTATCACAAGGTTGAGTGATGATGCTCCAGCGGATTCGAACTCAACCTTTAAGTTGAGAACGTGTTTGCTGTAGCCGTCCTCTTCAAGCTTGGTCGATATAAAGTTCTTTGCTTGCTCAAGAATGGATGTAGTCGATTTGGCCTGATGCGCGTAGTCGATGCCGAAAACAGATTTGATCCGGAAGTTACGCGAAATGTTTAGGGGATTCAGCCCCAGAAAAACCGGAGTTTGATATGTCACGTAAGCTCCTCCGCGCTGGAGCAGTTCGACCATGTCTGGAGACTGGCTTATGACTTTACCACGTACGCCGTCAGAGAGTATTACCCAATCATTTTTGCGGCATGGGAACCATGGTTCATTGTTGCCGATGGGCCGTGAAATCAGATTTTCCAGTTCTCTAATGGGCAATCTGATAGTGCTAGGACTTAAGACAGGGTTTCTGAGCTTGGCATAAATTTGAAGTCTATCCACTTTCCATGGAACTCCATTGTGTACGATACGTTCATTTTCGCGAACTGCTCCAAGGTTAAGTATGAGTTTAACCTGTTCGTAGTATCTGGTAAATCCTGCGCGGGCGGTCCAAAGTGCTCCTAGGAGAAAAATGAGTGCGATGCTGAGCAGAAACCAGTCGCCTGATGTATAGAGAGTGAAAAGGGAAGCTAGGGTCGCTGCCAAAACACTTATAAACAATAGTACAATTTCGAAAATACGGATATAAAAGGGCCTTTGCTTTGCTTTAAATGCGGGATGAATTTTTCTGAAGCCACGATCTATAATTCGGAAAAATAGAAATACTCCTGCAAAGGCGAGAAGGGCGATGAGGATATTTTTGCCACGGCTTTTAAAGAAAACAGCCATAACTTTTTTTGTTGATTCAAATAAAGATGTTTTTTCTTTCTGCAGCTCATTTAGTTCAAAATGAGCAACATCCAGTTGATTGCTGATGTTGGTTCGTTTTTTTAGAAAGTCAATTTTAAGGTTATCAAGTTCAGCTTTTAATAGAAGCGAGTCTGTGGAAGCTATGAGCTCTTCAATACTTGCTACAGCTTCCTTTGCTCTGGGAAGTTTGCTTTCGAAGTAGGCTACCCTGCTTTTCAAACGCTCTACTTGTCTGGGACGTTTGGTCATTTCCTTCAGTTCATACAAAATCGGCTTGACCAGTGTTTCTATTTCTTCTTGCCATTGAAAATTTTGCTGTATTTCTTCGTTAAATATTGCTGTATCAAGTCCCGTGGCGACTTTGATGAAGTTTTGCGTGACTTTCTTCAGCTGTTTTTTCAGGTCATTTAATCTTAATAAAAGGGCTTTCTTGTCCTCAGGATGGGACGTGTTCTTCATTGCTTCTTTAGTTAAGGAAGCTTGTTTCAGAAGTTCAGATTTGTAATATAGTAAATTGGTCAGCGTTGCAGTCTGCATCGAAGTATTTTCTATGGAGTCTAATTCTTTGGTCTCCACAGTTAGGTCTTCGTTGTTCTCACTCTGCGCATAGAGAATACTCGCAGGCAGTATTATAAGACAGATCAGTAGAATGCAGATAAATGAAATATGATGAATTTGATTTTTACTCATTTAACTATCCTGATTTATTTAAAATAAAAAATAAGAAAATTTATTTGTTGTTTAGAATTTAAGGTTATTTTGTCACCAACTCTTTCAGTATAAAATTACTCTTGAGTTCAGTCTAGTAGATATGTGCAAGCAATCTTCTCTTTTCTGGATTTTTTCTAATAGCGTAGTTAATCAATTGAATAAATTGCACTCAAAATTGTTGTCCTGATGGCATTGTCTTACTGCTACTAATGGGAGGCTATTGGATCGATTTTACAGCCCCTTACAACGAAAGTTGTGAGGGGGTTTTTAGTTTTTTGTGTAATGAGAATGTTTTGAGAGCGGTAAAGATGTGTCAAATTCTTTAGCAAGAGTTATTCGTATATATGTAAATTGGGGATTTGTTTTGCTATGTGGTATGTTTATGTGTTTTCTTGACGGCACCACATTCACTGATCAACTAGGACAGAACTCGTCCGACCGGAGGCCTCTTCATGTTTTTGCTTCGATTTAGATTGCTTATTCTTATCTGCGCCATATTCCTTCTCAGCAGTTGCGGCAGTAAAACTGTAACTGCGTCCGATTCCTTCGGTTCGGAAACACTCTTGAATACCCTGTGGTTTGAAAAGCAATTGGCAGGTTCAGAAAGTGATTTGGCCCGTGCTACCTTACCTGAGCCTGATCTGCGTGCTCCTGTGCGCACCGAACCACTTCACACATTTCCGCCTGTTCCGCCTTCGTTGCAACAGGTCATTACGCAGGTAACTCCCGATGGGGGCCGTAAGGTTATGGCTCTGACTTTTGATCTCTGCGAACGCGCCCCTCATATAGCAGGCTACCAGAAGGACATCATTAATTATCTGAGAAGTCATAATATTAAAGCGACTTTCTTCGCTGGCGGCAAATGGATGCGTACCCATCCGGACAAAGCCATGCAGCTTATGGCTGATCCACTTTTCGAAATGGGCAACCATGCTTGGACCCACGGCAATTTTGCTTTGATGAACGAGGATGAAGTGCGGGAGCAAGTAAACTGGACTCAGGCTCAGTACGAATTACTGTACGAGGAATTGCAGATGCGTGCGAAAAAAAGAGGCGTGAGCCGCGAGATGGATAAGGTGCAGTCTTCCCTTAGGTTGATGCGCTTACCGTATGGTCGCAACAACGAACACACCGCAAATATTTTGGCCTCTATGGGACTACCCATGATTCAATGGTCGGTAGAAGGCGAACAGGATGAACTGAAACGCACCATAGATCAGTTAGTCGCATGGAACCTGAAAAAGGTAACACCGGGAGCTATTATCTTGATGCACGCCAATGCTGTGCCGCAAACGACACACAAAATAGTGCCACAGCTGGTGCCGGAACTAAAGAAGCAAGGGTATGAGTTTGTGACTGTGAGCGAACTGTTGAAAATGGGACCCGTGGTAACGGTGAAAGACGGTTATTTCGATAAACCCGGCGATAATCTGTATGTGGATCCGCTCTTCGGCGGTAAGGGTACTTTGGGGCGCATAAAATAGTTAAGAAAAAGCCAAATTGTTTAGATTTTAAAAAGTTAAAGGTTAGCGAGAAACAGAATAAAAGAAGTCCCGATCTGGTGTGCCCCCACCAAGTGACAAAGTAATTAAAACCTAAGAGGTCTTTTTTACTCTGTCCACCTGATAGGGGGCATACAGGTCATACTAAAGCAGAGGCTTTTTCATCGGATGAAGTAGAATGATTATCCATTGCCGATTTTAAAGAATAGCATTGCGGCATGTAGTTGCTGAGCCTGGCTTGAAAGCTCCTCTGAGGTCGCAGCTACTTCTTCTGATGCTGATGCATTATGCTGAATGACTTGATCAAGCCTGACTGATGCTTGCTGAATTTGGTCTATTCCTGAATTTTGCTCATTACATGTTGTAGCAATTTCTTTTATTAATTCGGCTGTTTTTTCTATTTCAGGAACAAGTTCACTTAATGTAGTACGAGTCTCTTCTGCCACTATCAGGCTGTTGCTTGAGACTTCCCCAATTTCCGTTGCGGACAAGCGGCTTTTTTCAGCCAACTTTCTGACTTCGGCTGCGACTACTGCAAATCCTTTGCCGTGCTCACCTGCACGTGCTGCTTCAATTGCAGCATTAAGTGCAAGAAGATTGGTTTGGCGCGCAATTTCCTCGATAATTCCTATTTTTTCAGAAATATGAGTCATTGCTTCCAGATTTCTCTCAACTCCTTCACTGCCTTTCTTGGTTTTCTCGGCTACGGAGTATGCGATTAGTTCTGTTTTATGAGTGTTGTCTGCATTATTTTTTATACTTGCACTTATTTCTTCAATTGATGAACTAAGCTCTTCTACAGAGGAGGCCTGATCCGTAGCACCCTGTGATAACCCTTCTGCTGAGGCAGACAACTCTTCGCTGCCTGAAGACACGTTTTCCGTAGCCTGCTGTACTTCCATCACTACAGACTTTAAGTTATCAACCATATGAACCATGGAACCATATGCCCCTTGTGGTTCAGCACAAAGAGGAGACAGATTAAGGTAACCGTGTGACATCTGCTCTGCGATATCAGATATTTCTTCGGGTTCAGCTCCAATTGTTGATGTGATTTTATTCGCAAAAAAAGTTGCGGCTCCTGCTATTGTGATGCCGAGTAGAATGGCGGCAATCAAGATTAATTTGATCATACCGTTTATTGTGGTGTTCAGTTCTTTTTGTTTTTCGAGCAGGGCGTTATCTATGTCGTCGGTGTAAACGCCCATGCCAATTATCCAGTTCCATGGTTTGAATAATTTAACATATGAAAGCTTTGGAAAATCGCCTGTTTTACCAGGTTTTCCCCACCAGTATGAAATAGTTCCCTCTCCCTTACTCGTCGCTACGTCTGCCATTTCCTGAAATAAAAAATTACCTTTTGTGTCTTTGAAATTACTCATGTCCTTACCATTTAAGGCCGGACTTGCTGGATGCATAACCATTTTTAGATCTGTATCATTTACCCAGAAATAGTTACCATCTTTCATTCTCATATCAGCTATCTGGCTAAGAGCTTTTTCCTTCATTTCCTGAGTTATGTCATCCACCCATGCGCCTGTTCCTATTATCCAGTTCAGCTCGGGGAGTAGCTTAACATATGAAACTTTTTGAGTATCCTTACCCGTGTCAGGTTTTTTCCAAATATATGAAACAGACCCTTCACCATCATTGCGGCATACTTCGACCATTTCTTTAAATAGGTATTTGCCTGAGCTGTCCTTCATGCCTGATAGGTCTTTTCCGTTCAAATTTGGCGACATTGGGTGCATGACCATATTGGCCTGCATATCATTTATCCATATATAATTGTTTCCATCATAACGGATGGGGGCGACCAGTTTTTTTAATTCTTCTTCTAATTCAGTCTTGGAGAGCCTGTTAGAATTCGCTTTATAAAAACTCGATAGTTGCGTTGCTATTGAATCAATGGTGTTCTTAAGTGTTTTAGCTTTACTAAGTTTCAAGAGCTCTAGATCTTGCGATTTATTATAGTATGACTGGACTGTTTTATCAGCCATATTGACTAATTCATTGAGTTCAGAGATTTTTTCTTCATACATGACATCCCGATATTTGGTCATTTCGTTGTTTGCATACTTATTTAACTGGTAAATAAATATCAAACACAATGATGTAATCGAGATTGTCAGAACTATAATCTGAAAAATGGTGAGTTTTGTTTTAAGTTTCGCCACGAATTCTCTCCCCAGAGTTTAGAAAGTCAGCAAAGGGCACTTTAAGAGTTATTTTTATACTTAAGTTTCAATTGTATGTACACCGTTTTATAAAAAACATTGACCAATAGAATATACTTCTTTGGTGTGCATTAGATTGACTGGGTGATAACTTTTGTTGTAGAAATGCTCAGTTTATTCTCAGGGCGGGGTGAAATTCCCCACCGGCGGTGATTCTTTGTTTTTAATAAAGAAAGCCCGCGAGCGCCTTTTTCAACGTGAGAAAGGGTCAGCAGATCTGGTGTGATTCCAGAGCCGACGGTTAAAGTCCGGATGGAAGAGGATACGACAGTTAATACCCGCTATTCGCATTTTTGCGTTTGGCGTGGCTATCTTTTATCTATAGACAGCTGTCAGTTTCTTGCGCCCTGATTCTGGTACCTAATTACGGAGAATTACCATGAATCAGAATTCGTTATCTACGTTTGGCAATCCCATTGAAAGAGTTGAAAAAGGACTACTGGCCTTGAAAGAGGGCAGGGGAGTTCTTGTCACGGACAATGAGCATCGTGAAAATGAGGGTGATCTTATTTTCTCGGCAGAGCATTTGACGGATAGCCAGATGGCTATGCTCATTAGAGAATGTAGCGGCATTGTCTGTTTGTGTATGACTGAAGAAAAAATTAGTCAGCTAGACCTTCCAATGATGGTTGCTGAAAATTCAAGCCGTTACCAAACGGGATTCACCATTACTATTGAGGCTGCGGAAGGCGTCACTACCGGAGTTTCTGCTGCGGATAGAGTCACCACCGTAAAAGCCGCTATCGCAGACGGTGCAAAGCCGTGTGATCTTCACAAGCCTGGGCATGTGTTTCCTTTGCGTGCAAAAGCTGGCGGAGTTCTTGAAAGGGAAGGGCATACCGAAGCCACAGTAGACCTTATGACTCTAGCTGGGCTTAAGCCCTGTGGAGTACTATGTGAGGTCACTAATCCCGATGGAACTATGTCGAGACTCTCTGAGATTATCGACTTCGGAAACAAGCATGATATGCCTGTTCTGACAGTGGATGATATTATTCAGTATAGGCTTCAGTCTGCTAAAATAGATTCTTAGTTTCAATGACACTTCTGGATTAGACCTAATCTATTGATTCACTCTCGGCACCTGAATCAATCACCGACACAAAAAAATAGAGCCTGCTGGACATCCGGCAGGCTCTAAATTATTTATTCATATACATTACATATGCAGCACAAAAATGTAGCAGATTCTGTTTCGCTTACGTTGCGCATACCATGTGGTTCCATGCTTTCTGCGTAAACAAAATCTCCAGGCCCGCAAATTTTACTTTCCTCAATCTCATCGGTTTCAGGATCATAGCTGAAACATTCGAATGAACCTTTTTCAATATACACAGTTTGTAAGTAGAAGTGGTTGTGAGCTGGAATTTCTCCGCCTGGTTCCACTGTGAAATGTCGTAGTCCGTATTCCGGTTGACCATTAGCGTCTTTACCAGACTTCGACAGCCAACGGATTGTTACTCCCTTCACTTCATAAACTTCGCCCTTGTATGGGATTTTCTCAACAATAATTCCTTCAACATCAGTTACGTGCATGGCTTTCATTATAAGTCTCCGTAATGTAATTTTTATGTGAATTAATTGAAAATGATGCTCTAGATTAAATCGCAAATGATTAAGAATCAAGAATGGATATTCGATTTTTATTTACAGATAGGTCCACTTTTTTAGGAAAAACTAAAAAATATGCACTTTTTGCTGATATCGCTTGACAATTTAAGCTCAAGTTAATAGGAATTCCTCTCGTCCTTGAGACGAATTCTCTTTACAGAGAGGCCAGATGGCGGGTGCGCTGTGAACCCCGTCAGGTCCGAAAGGAAGCAGCGGTAACGGTTTATCCCGGGTGTCTGGTCTCGCTGGAAGAAAGGCGTATTCTTAATTGAATACGCCTTTTTTTATTTTTAAAGATAATCTCATTTTTGCTATCCGCACAATCTTCATAATCCCCGCTTTACCTAATTTATATTATTGACGTGAAATCATTTTGTTCCATCGCTAAAAAAAAGGTTGCACTCTTTAATCAATGTAAGTGACACTCTCATTTCGTTTTTTTATCAACACTGAAAATATTTCGATAGTACAGACTACGAGGGCAGAGATGAGTTCTCCCATCACCAAAGAATCACGCTGGAAAATAGTTGTTGGAGCTGTATTTGTTCAACTCGCGCTTGGCGGCGTGTATGCGTGGTCTGTGTTTACTCCTATCCTTCATATGAGCGGTTGGTCCAAAACGCAGACACAACTAGTCTTTACCGCTGCTATCATATGCATCTCTATAGCTATGCTATTTGGTGGAACATTGATTAGGAGACTGGGGCCGCGTCCTCTTGTCTTTCTTAGCGGGATAACACTCAGTTCTAGCTATCTTATTGCCGGACTCAGCGGTACAACGTCATTTTTGCCAATACTTTTACTTCTGGGCGTAATGGCAGGAACCGGTATCGGACTTGGCTATATGGTTCCGCTTGTGGTCGCAATGCGCTGGTTCCCTGATCGAAAGGGGCTTATTACAGGTGTGGTTGTAGCAGGTTTCGGATTCGGCGTTATGGGATGGGTAAAGCTCGCCGATTCATGGGGACATTTGCTTGAGAACATAGGACTTTCGAATACTTTTGCAGTCTATGGGTTAATAATTATTGCATTAATTTCCTTTGGCGGCAGGTATATGATATTGCCTGAAACAGAGCCAGACGTTATAGAACCTAGCGAAGGGGTTACCTTTACACGCAGGCAGATGCTTAGAACTCGCGAATTTTATTTGATTATTACAGCTTATTCGTGCTGCGCGGCTTCCGGGTTAATGGCTATTGGGCTGATGAAACTTTACCCTATGGAGCTGTTGATGGATTCCGGCATGGCGCGGTCTTCTGCAAGCATCATAACCGGCACTGCCATGGGCGTTTTTTTTAGCTTAGCTAACGGACTTGGCAGAGTCACATGGGGAGCTTTCAGCGACAAGCTGGGCCGGAAAAGATCTGTAATGCTGATGGCTGCCACACAGGGCGGGTGGTTTTTACTTTTTCCTTCACTTGCCGGAAGTGAAACCACTCTCTATCTTGGCGCTGCGCTGATAGGGTTTAACTATGGTGGAAACTTTGCTCTTTTCCCTACGCTCACAGCGGATCTATTTGGAGCAAAATCAGTTGGAGATAACTATCCTGTCGTGAATCTAGCCTTTGGCATCGGAGGGCTGGTAGGGCCTACAATGGGCGGAATTTTGGGTGATCTTGGAGATTTTTCCATGGCGTTTACGGTTTGCGGCATATTGTGTCTCAGCGCTTCCTTTATTACCATATTCCTAAAGACTTCAGTGAAAAGTCTTACTACCGAAATTGTTTATCAGGCTGAACCCGCAAGAGGTTCTACTCGTAGCTAAATTTTATCTCAGGTATACTTAATGAAAATCGGAAAAAAAATATCTTTCATATTAAAAGCCTTGCTGATTTGCGCAATTGCTGCTGGTCTTTCGTTGTCTTTTAATTACTTACGGCCTGTCGCATCAGAGCAGAATGGCTTAGCAGCACAGCAGGTTGAAATTATTCAAATCGATGGGGCCGGTTTTATCGAAGCTTTTGAGTCTGGCGAAGCTGTAATCATCGATGCGCGCAGTGGCAGTGATTTTGCAATGGGGCATGTGCCGGGAGCTATTAACGTTCCTTCATGGGCCGTTCATGCGGAACTGGACGGGCTGATAGCATCCATTCCAAAGGATAAAATGATAATTGTATATTGTGATGGTCTATCGTGTGGGAAAAGTAAAATAGTCGGCCGCAAACTTGTTGAGAAGGGATTCTCTAAGCTTGCTGTATACCCTGATGGGCTTGATGGCTGGCTTAGCCTTGGCAAAGATTTGGAGGCGAATTAAGTATGTCTATGAAATCTTTACCACGCGTAATACTAGGGCTAATATTCATAATAGCATGCACTGGCAAAATTTTAGATCCTCTAGCGTTTGCCGAAATCGTAAGGAATTACCAAGTATTGCCAGAAGTAATGATTCTGCCAATAGCGTACTTCCTGCCGTGGCTTGAGTTTACGTGCGGGGCGATGCTAGTCTGCGGAGTGCTAACCGAAACGGCCACAATCATTATATCAAGCATGCTAGTACTGTTCATAGCGGTATTGTCAGCAAACCTTTACAGGGGCTTAGATGTAGCGTGCGGGTGTTTCTCCACTGACGGGAGCCTGAAGTCGGGCATGGTGACAACAATTGTGCGGGATGTGGTTCTGCTGGTTTTAGCCGCGATGTCATATAAGTTTAAAAAGAACTGAATTTGATAGCAGGCTTAAGGCTATAATTCAAAGATGATCTTAAAAGATTGCTAGGTTTAGATCGGTCAAATAAAGCCTTTTTTCTTGACAGTTAGCGGCACGGATGTAATCAATTCTTTCGCTGAGGGCAATTAGCTCAGTTGGATAGAGTGCCAGCCTCCGGAGCTGGAAGCCACAAGTTCGAATCTTGTATTGCCCACCAGATAATTCAAGGGTTTACGTTGCAAAAGCATCGTAAACCCTTTTATTTTTGCTACCCAAATGCTACCCAAAATACAGAAATGTGTTTTGAGGTACGCTCATGAACACGTCTGCACCTCCCAATAATCCTGAGCTTGAAAGAGCTGTTATCAGTGCTGTTTTACGAACCAGTGGTAAAAATATTGATTCTCTGCTTCCTATTATAAAATCAGAGGACTATTTCTACAGTCCCGTCCATCAAAATATTTGGAATACCTTTTTGGCCATGCATCGGGAGTATGTTCCGATTGATCTTGTCACGCTCAATAATCGGCTAATGAACAATGGTCGTTCTGAGGCGTGTGGGGGGGCACATTTTCTTGCTGAGTTATCCAATGATATTGAACCTGTGCATCACGCTACAAGGTGGGCTAAGGAGCTAGAGAGTCATGCTCAGCGCAGAACCATGGCGCAGCTCGGCCAGAATCTTATTGAACATGCCTATTCCGGAGATGCTGATCCGTCTGAGTTCGCAGCGTCCGCGCAGAAAACCATCGATTCCGTTCTTGAGGGACGCATGGACGTGGCCGCGCAGAAGCCTTCTGAGATTATGAAAGGTTACGTTAAGTATCTTGAAGATCTTCAGAATCGTGGTGGGGACGGCATTAAAACTCATCTCTATAAGCTCAACGGTATCACTGGCGGAATGATTCCCGGTGAAATCATTATCCTTGCTGGGCGTCCATCCAACGGAAAGACCGCACTTGCCTTAAATTTTGCACTTCACGCTATTCATCAAAAAGTTCCTGTCGGTATTTTTTCACTTGAAATGATGAGATATCTGCTCGTCAATCGTCTGCTTTCCTCGACTCATGGAGTCGAAGGGATGCGGTTTCGTGACGGCAAATTTTCAGATGCTGATTGGGCACATATCTATGAGTTCGCTCAGTGGTTTGATGGGAAGGATCCGTGGCTTCGTATTTGGGACAAGCCTTCACTTTCTGCTTCTGAGCTGCGCGCTCAGTGCCGGCGTTGGAAAAAGGAATTCGGATTAAGGTACGCAATTATTGATTACATCCAATTGCTTCGTCCTGATTCACGCGGCGGATCACGGGAGAGGGAAGTTGCTGAAATCTCGCGTATGCTCAAAGAGACGGCGACTGAATGTGGGATCTCGATACTAGTTCTGGCGCAGCTCAACCGGGAGGTTGAAAATCGCAAGAGCAAGATTCCTTTGCTTTCAGATCTGCGTGAGTCCGGAGCGATAGAGCAGGATGCGGATCAGGTTATTTTTATCCGGCCATGGGATCCGAAGACAGTAGATGACATTGTTGAGGTGACGCTTGATGTGGCTAAGAGCAGGAACTCTACAACAGGTAGCTTGGTAACAGCGTATCGGCGCAAGCGGCTCCAGTTTCTTAATGAGAATGAAAAGGATTGGAGTTGGTTGGATTTTTGATGGTGTAAGGAGGTCACTTGATGTTTATTCGTCTTCGACTTCAGGGAGAGTTATTTCTGGATCTGTTTTGTAACTTTTGGCCAGTTCAAGGTATGCGCGTGAAAGCGAGGCTGTAGCGTTAACGAATAGAGGTGGGTTGGCTGCAACGGTGGAGTTTTTGAGGTCTGTTTTGGCAACAATGTCATGGATTTCTTTGTTTTCATAAAGTTTTTCAATGCATGCTTGTTGCTGACGTTCATTTTCTTGATGGATAGCAATGTAGTTGTTCGGAATAACGAGTAGACCATTTTCTCTTGCTGTTTCAAGGTGGTGAGTTTGTTCATTTACTAAGTTTGTTTCTGCGATTGTTTTGGCTGTATAAGCAATTGAAGCTGAAAGTGTTCCTAGCATTACTAAAGTGCTTAGGACTATTTTAAGATGCTTAGGGTAGTCACTCCAGTCTAGTTTGGAAATATCAATAGATAGAGAACCGCTATGGATTTGGACTATTGAAATTTCATATTCGAGAGGAGGGAAGTAAGTATTTTTTTCAAGCACATATTGAATTCGATCTAAGTCTGTATCGTCTGTGTTCATTAGATATAACAAGTTTGAGTAACTAAGGTGTAGTGCTCCCAAAAATAGAGAAAGGTCTCTAGGAGTCCATGATGTGTGATCTGTGAAGTTGATTTTAAGTGCTTTGCAAATAAGTTTTCCTGTCTCCGATATTTTAACATCTTCTTTGATGGTACTTTTAGCTTGTTGTTTGTAAAAGTTATGTTCGTCGTCAAATATGCAGTTTGCAAGTTGGTTTTCAGTTAAAGGAAGCAAAAGCTCGTTTAGTTGGGATCTGGATGAAAAATGTGTTTTAAATAATTGTGCTTTTCGAAGTTTTGCACCTTTAAGTTTTGCACCTTTAAGTTTTGCGTTTTTAAGATCTGCGCTTTGAAGCTTTACGTTTCGGAAGTCTGCGTTTTGAAGGTTTGCGCCTTGAAGGTCTGCGCCTTGAAGGTCTGCGCCTCGAATATGTACGCCTTGTAGGTTTGCGTATCGAAGGTCTGGTTTGTTAAAAAATGAGTTGCGAAGGTCTGCGTCTTGAAGGTTTATGTATTGAAGGTTTGCGCCTAGAAGTATTATGCCTAGAAGGTTTGCGCCCCGAAGGTCCGCGTATTGAAGGTTTGCGTCTTGAAGGTTTGCGCCTAGAAGGTTTGCGTTTTGAAGGTTTGCGCCTAGAAGGTTTGCGTTTTGAAGGTTTGCGCCTAGAAGGTTTGCGTTTTGAAGGTTTGCTTTCTGAAGGTCTACGCCTCGAAAGTTAAAGACGTCATATCTATTATCCCTACGAAATTTATTCCAACCTTCAACATCAGTCCGAAGGAGTTCAATCATTTCATCTTTGTTCATAGCAAACCTCGTATTTGAATAAGAATAACTGCAACGTTGTTCCACTTGAGGCATCAAATTGTCAAGAAGTAAGCGCGTAATGCGAATGCAATGCTCAAGCATTACTAGCGCACTACGTGAGCATGTCTGAAGTTTATAAAAAAACGGCGCGCCGTCGAAATTTTTTTTGCCTTTTTCTGGTTTAGTGAATCTTTTTAAGTGGTTATTTGTAAACGAATGCTCATGCAATGCTTGAGCATTCCTAGTGCATTAAATCCGCAATGCCGAAAAATATTTAAGGAGTCCGTTGTGGCTAGTCGAATCAAAAACGTTTCAGATATCCGATTAGACGTTGAGTTTTTTGAAGATTTCCGCATTCAAAAGGTTCTGAGGCAGTTCGGAGTTGAAGGTGTGATGGGGATCATCATGCTTTGGTGCTACTGTGCTAAGCACTTTCCTAGTGATTCTGGGCACTTCCCTGACTGTTTTGATGAGGAAGATCTTCTTTTTGCATGTAAGATTAAATTGGACAGAACTGACTATGTAGAAATGCTTTTAAAGCTTGAAATAATTGGAAAAGATGATGGTCATTTCTTTGTTTGTGGCTGGGATGAAATGCAACCCTGGGCCGCCGAAGCTAGAGAAAGGTCGGAGAAGGCTAAGAAGGCAGCTGCTGCACGTTGGGGTAAAGAAAAACCTCAATCAAAACAGGCTGATAAAGATAAAAATGTTAAGGAAAATAATGGTGATGCTAATGCATTGCTTGAGCATGAAGGCGGCAATGCTTCCGCAATGCAAAATGGCGATTCGGGCAATGCCCCTTCTCCTTCTCCTAATCCTACTCTCTACGTAAAACCCCCCTTAAGTCCCCCACAAGGGGACGAGTTGGTGGAGGTTTTTTGCGAAGTTCTCCCAGAGCTGCCACGACCGATGAAACTGACTGAAGAGCTGATGAGAAAAGTTAAGAGGTGTGACTGTGATGTTGGACCTGATGGAAACGGGATTGATTGGTGGCGATGGTACTTTGAACAGATTCGAGATTACCCATACTTGCTGGGTGAAGTGAAGCCGGACTGGAAGGCAAGTCTTCCCTGGCTAATTGCTGGTGGCAATATGGCAAAAGTATTTGGCGGAGGATTCCAATGCCGAGAGGAAATGGAAGTGAACGAGTTAACTTCCGGAAGTGGAATGAGTGAAGAAGAGTTTCAAGCTAAATGTGCCGCTGGTGGTGGTTAAGCGTAGGTTAATATTAACCGAGCAAAAGTGAAGTGTTGAGGTTATAAAGTTAAGCAGTAGTAAAGTTGTAACGTTTGTGAGTTGATAAAATGCATAATGAAACCTCTGTAGTGTTGGAAGAGTTGCAGAAACACCCGTCTTACAACAGTGGAAAGATTGACCATGATGTGTTAATTAAATTGCTAGTTGAGCATGGAATGAAGCAAGTACATGTTGCAGGATTCTTTGGAGTGTCACAAGCTGCTGTTTCGAAGGCAAGAAAGCGTTTAGATGTTGCTGTTTCAAAGGATATTGCATTGTTTTCAGCGGGAAAGATGCTTGATGCCAAGCTTACTCTCTCTGACCAGCTCGAAGCTCTGGGCGAACAATGTCGCGGTTTGCTGAAAATGATTCATCTTGTCCTTCATGGCGATCCTGGAACTCAGGAATATCGTGACAGCAATACAAAATTGCGACGGCTGGCGGGTCAAAATCGCGATATCGGCGGCTTTTTGATCAAATTGCAGGCTGAGCTTCGTAAGCAGCTTGAGTTTGTCTTCAAAATGCAGAGTGAAATGTACTCGCTGAAAAAGGTTGAAGAGTTCCAATCCATCGTTCTGGAGGAAATTCGACTCGCTGATCCTGATGTTCAACAGCGGATCGTTTCTCGTTTGACTGAAATCAATGCGGTTCACTCGAGTTTGGATTTCGGAATCGGCAGCGGCTAAAAGTCTAACTTTTATTTTTAACAAAACAGAATAAGTCTAACTTTAACCTAAAGATTAGACTCGTTAAAATGGTCTTTAAGTTAATGTTTTTAGGTGTTTATTGCGTTTTTGATGAAAAGTTAGTTAGAAAAACTTTTGCTAAAGTTTAAATTATGTGTAAATAATAATGAAACTTAGACTTTAACAAAAGGAGACTGAAAATGACGTTGAATCCGAACCATCCGCAAAAGGGAAGCTCAATCAAGGTCGATCCGATAACTTCGCGCAAGGACATTGCCAGCTTGAAAAAGTTGCTCGAAGAGAATCCGAGAGATCTGGCTTTGTTTGTTCTCGGGATTAATACCAACCTTCGGGCTGTGGATCTGGTTGAACTTCGTGTTGATCAATTTGTCGGGGCCAAAGTCGGTGATGAGATTGTGCTGAGGGAAAACAAAACTGGCAAGAATCGCAGGATCACATTGAGTCCGACTGTGCTTGAAGCTGTTCGTCCTTGGGCAAATCAGTGTCGATCTCTCGAAGAGGAATACCTTTTTAGCAGCAGAAACGGGGCTCCAATGGCTCCGAACTACGTAAACAAGCTAGTGAAGAAGTGGTGTTCTAAAATCAATCTCAAGGGCAATTACGGCTCTCATTCGTTGCGCAAGACATTTGGTTATCAGCAGCGGGTTGTTTACAAGGTCGGAATTGCTCAGCTGATGGAAATTTTCAATCATTCCAGTCCAAAACAAACCCTTGATTATCTCTGCGTTCAGCCCGATGAAATCAGGGATATTTACATGAATCCGATATGACAAAGACAAACAAACTGACGAAAGTGAATGGCCTTATGTCCGGCCTGCTCATGGATTTGAAAGATTCCGTGCCGCAGACTGGTTCCGAATTTATGGGAACCGGTAAGCCTGATATGAGCCTGCGTGAATTCATCAAGCAGTCGTGGCATGTGATCGAACCGGGGCGTACATACGTTGACGGTTGGCATATCGGGGCGATCGTTGAGCATCTGGAGGCCGTCAGTACTGGTCAGATCAAACGGCTGCTCATCAACATGCCGCCTCGTCATATGAAATCTCTTTCGGTTTCCGTGTGCTGGCCTGCATGGGAATGGACTTTCAATCCGTGGATACAATTTTTCTTCAGCTCCTATTCTGCAACGCTTTCCGTGCGTGACAATATGAAAACTCGCGAGATCGTGACTTCGCCCTGGTACAAGGAAGCGTGGCCGCATGTTGAGCTGAAGCGCGACCAGAACGCCAAGGATAAGTTTGAGAATCGTGCAGGCGGCTTTCGTTTTTCAACCTCAGTAGGCGGTAGGGCTACAGGTGAAGGTGGGGACCGCATAGTCGCTGATGACCCGCATAACATGAGTGAAGTTAAGTCTGATGCTAAGCGCAAGGAAGTCTTGGATTGGTGGGATAACACCATGCAGACTCGTTTGAATGATCCTAAGACCGGGGCGTTTGTGGTTGTCATGCAGCGTGGTCATCAGCAGGATCTGTCCGGCCATATTCTCGAAAAGAGCGGGGCCGATTATGTGCATCTCTGTTTGCCGGCTAGATACGAAGGTAACAAATTTCATACGGTGCTGGGATTCGATGATCCGCGTACCGAAGAGGGCGAACTGCTCTGGCCGGAACGTTTTGACGAAGTAACCCTTTCAGCTATCGAAGAATCATTTTCATCAAAGAGCGAAGCTGCAGGGCAGCTCCAGCAGCGACCTTCACCAGCAGGCGGTGCAATCTTCAAGCTGAATTGGTTCAAGAGTTACACGAAGCTTCCTAAATTTTACCGCATTGTGGAACACTGGGATACGGCTCAGAAGGCGAATACCACCAGCGCGTATTCGTGTGGCCAGATCTGGGCGGAAGCGCACAACGGCTATTATCTGCTCGATGTGATCCGCAAGCGCATGGAATATCCTGAATTGAAAAGGTCCATCCAAACACGGTATGCACTCAATCGTCCGGACGTGGTGGTGATTGAAGATAAATCAAGCGGCATAAGCGTTATTCAGGATTTGCAGGAATCCACCACCGTACCTGTTGTGGCATGGTCCGTGACTGGCGGGGATAAGGAAAACAGGGCCAAGGCGGTAGCTGACACAATTGAAAGCGGTAATGTCTGGTTGCCGGAATCCGCTGAATGGCTCGATGTGTTTCTGGACGAGATTGAGCATTTCCCTGGATCGAAATTCAAGGATCAGGTGGATGTGATGACGCAGGCGATAGAATATTTCAAGCGGCGCGGTGGACTCACAGAAGGCCGCGACATGAGTTAGGCCAGCCTAGATGAAGACGAATTTGAGGGTACAAAATGAGAACGATTGAAAAACTTAAAGCAGTAAAGTCACGCATGAGTGGTGCGGTAAGCCTGAAAGATCCGGTGACCGGTAATATCTACCGTAGGGTTTCAGGAGCTGTAGCATGGCCACACGACATAAAGCCGGGAGTTGTGACGGTATTGGCTGAGCATAGAGATGTTGTACCAGGTACTGATCAGCATCGAGTGGATCTGGTGGCGGAGTTCCGGCACGAGGATCACGATACGCTTTGCCGGGAAATGGCGGCGGTGCAGGAGTCTTTGCTGGTCGATATCTGGCGCACACCGCTTGCTCATGCTGGAACGCGCTTAGTGCAGCTTTTTAACGATCAACGGCAGCGTTTACGGTTGCCGTGTATTGATCTGGCTTCGCCGCCAGCTATGAAGGGCAGCAGGTCTTTCAGGGATTATGACAGGCTGGTGGATCGCAGAACTAGGAATATCAAGACTCTTTTTTTCGGGGAATCGCAGGCCGTGCTCGAATACAATACGCTGAATCGGGATGATCTGGGGCGCAAGCTGGAAGAATTTCCGGTAGTGGCGGCAATGCTCTATGCGCTGGCAGGGCTGGATCTGGAAGATGGAGATATGAGCGCATGGCAAAATAACGGGCGGCTGTCAGGCAATACCCATTCCGTAGGAGGGTACTGATATGGTTGTCAGGCCGGTTGAAATCGTTACGGGGCTCGAGAATATCGGCAAACTTTTCGGAGTGGGGCGCAATACTGTTCGGGCGTGGGCGCAGGAGGAAGGTTCGCCTATCCGCCAAGTTGAGGGGAAGTACATGGCGGAGAAGGCTGAGCTTTGGGAGTGGGTTAAGGAGAATACTGGGGTTGATCAAGCTGAAATTGTAAATTAAAAAAGAACTTATGCATCAGTACTGAATTCTTCTACTTCCCTGACTTCATATTTTGCTAGACGCAGAAATTTCTTAAGCATGTCAGCTAATTCGTCCGCATCTTTTTCTGGAACTGTTAAGCAGAGGTCTGCGTAGTCATCGTCAATTGGCTTTACTTTAAGTTCTATCATAGCGTGGCCTTTTATCTACAGGTGCAGATTTGTACGTTGCCTGAAGTAACTGATGGCTCGATAGTAATCTTAACGATATACCCGAGTCTGACCAACCATGTAAAAAGTCTGTCTGTTGTTGCGAGGGTTATGTTTCCTCTTAATATTTTCGATAAGGTCGGCTGATCCGTGCCGCAAATCTCTGCCGCCTTTGTCTGGGTGATTCCACGAACCTTGATGGCCTTTTGAATTTCCATGATGATGTTAGCTTTGTAAGTTAACTCTTCCGGTTGTTCTAGGCCAAGGTCTGCAAATACGTTTCCTGATCCAGCTTCTATTGTCATAGTGGATACCTCTAATTTTGCTATCTATCTTGTTTAATCTTTATCTGCTTTTAAAGCTTCTTTGTATCTGGCTTGAATTTTATCAATGTCAGCTTTCGGGGTAGCTTTGCCGCTTTTGGATTTCTTTTGAAATGAATGCAATACATATACCCCTTTATCGAGCTTAGCCACGTACATGGTTCTGAATGTATCCGTGTCATGGTCTATGCTGATTTCAATAACGCCGGAGCCGCCTTGTTTAAAAGCTTTAGCATTTTCTGGTGTTCTTCCGTCCTGAACTACATGCAGAGCGTATCCTACACATTGCCTTACTTCTTCAGGTTGTCCGAGGAGATCTTTAAGGCTGGTTCCGACCCAGAACAGCTGACGTTGATTTGCACTCATGAATTTAATTTATGGCAAATTTGACATACCGGCAAGAGGTTTTTGTGTTTAGAAGCATGCGTTTTGGAAGTGGGGTAAGGAGAATACTGGGGTTGGGGATGAAGTGCTCTATAGATGACGGACACGGCTCGAGAGGTTAAAGTCAGCTCATGCAGGAGAAATACTCATGAGTAATCGAAAGTATTCAGAAGAATTTAGGAAGTCTGCCGTTAAACTAGTCACTGATCTAGGATATTCTTTTAATGAGGCGGCGGATCAGCTTGGCTGTAGTGAAGTGCTCTATAGATGACGGACACGGCTCGAGAGGTTAAAGTCAGCTCATGCAGGAGAAATACTCATTTATAACGATAGGGGACCGCATAGTCGCTGATGACCCGCACAACATGAGTGAAGTTAAGTCTGACGCTAAGCGCAAGGAAGTCTTAGACTGGTGGGATAACACCATGCAGACTCGTTTGAATGATCCCAAGACCGGGGCGTTTGTGGTTGTCATGCAGCGCGGCCATCAGCAGGATCTGTCCGGTCATATTCTCGAAAAGAGCGGGGCCGATTACGTGCATCTCTGTTTGCCGGCTAGATACGAAGGTAACAAATTTCATACGGTGCTTGGTTTCGATGATCCACGCACCGAAGAGGGCGAACTGCTTTGGCCGGAACGTTTTGACGAAGTAACCCTTTCAGCTATCGAAGAATCATTTTCATCAAAGAGCGAAGCCGCAGGGCAGCTCCAGCAGCGACCTTCACCAGCAGGCGGTGCAATCTTCAAGCTGAACTGGTTCAAGAGTTACACGAAGCTCCCTAAATTTTACCGCATTGTGGAACACTGGGATACGGCTCAGAAAGCTAATACCACCAGCGCGTATTCATGTGGCCAGATCTGGGCGGAAGCGCACAACGGCTATTATCTGCTCGATGTGATCCGCAAGCGCATGGAATATCCTGAATTGAAAAGGTCCATCCAAACACGGTATGCACTTAATCGTCCGGACGTGGTGGTGATTGAAGATAAATCAAGCGGCATAAGCGTTATTCAGGATTTACAGGAGTCCACCACCGTACCTGTTGTTGCATGGTCCGTGACTGGCGGGGATAAGGAAAACAGGGCCAAGGCGGTAGCTGACACAATCGAAAGCGGTAATGTCTGGTTGCCGGAATCAGCTGAATGGCTCGATGTGTTTCTGGATGAGATTGAGCATTTCCCTGGATCTAAATTCAAGGATCAGGTGGATGTGATGACGCAGGCGATAGAATATTTCAAGCGGCGCGGTGGTCTCACAGAAGGCCGCGACATGAGTTAGGCCAGCCTAGATGAAGACGAATTTGAGGGTACAAAATGAGAACGATTGAGAAACTTAAAGCAGTAAAGTCACGCATGAGTGGTGCGGTAAGCCTGAAAGATCCGGTGACCGGTAATATCTACCGTAGGGTTTCAGGAGCAGTAGCATGGCCACACGACATAAAGCCGGGAGTGGTGACGGTACTGGCTGAGCATAAAGATGTTGTACCCGGTACTGATCAGCATCGAGTGGATCTGGTGGCGGAGTTTCGGCACGAGGATCACGATACGCTTTGCCGTGAAATGGCGGCGGTGCAGGAGTCTTTGTTGGTTGATATTTGGCGCACTCCGCTTGCTCATGCTGGTACGCGCTTAGTGCAGCTTTTTAATGATCAGCGGCAGCGTTTGCGGTTGCCGTGCATTGATCTGGCTTCGCCTCCGGCCATGAAGGGCAGCAGGTCTTTTAGGGATTATGACAGGCTGGTGGATCGCAGAACTAGGAATATTAAGACGTTATTTTTCGGTGAATCGCAGGCCGTGCTCGAATACAATACGCTGAATCGGGATGATCTAGGGCGCAAGTTGGAAGAGTTTCCGGTAGTGGCGGCAATGCTCTATGCGCTGGCAGGGCTGGATCTGGAAGACGGAGATATGAGCGCATGGCAGAATAACGGGCGGCTATCGGGTAATACCCATTCAGTAGGAGGGTACTGATATGGTTGTCAGGCCGGTTGAAATTGTTACGGGGCTGGAGAATATCGGCAAGCTTTTCGGGGTAGGGCGCAATACTGTTCGGGCATGGGCGCAGGAGGAAGGTTCGCCTATCCGCCAAGTTGAAGGGAAGTATATGGCGGAGAAGGCTGAGTTGTGGGAGTGGGTTAAGGAGAATACTGGGGTTGGGTATAACCATGTTGCAAATTAAAAAGCGGACCTGCTTTTTAAGGCAAATCCGCTTATTTATAGCGTGTTAAACGGCTGCGCATTGGCAGCATGCGTCATGCACGGTTTCACCTTCATCTACAAGGCACATTACAAGTCTTTTGTTTACTGCCCGTGCAGCTTTTTCCAAAGTCTGAATTGTGACTGAGGAATTTTCTGGGTCCAGCAATCTATCTAATGCTGAACGGCTGGTGTCCATCTTCTTGGCCATAGCGGTCTTTGAAAGTTTAGCACTTTCCATTGCTTGAGTTACTTGCCACGCGATAACTCTCTTTAATGCGTTTCGCGTTACCTCTTCTTGAATTCCTTCTTCCATGAGAAAATCGTCAAACGAAGATCCTAAATGTTCGTTTTTCATCTCACACACCCCTTGTCTACCTACATCTTTACCTTGGTCTCTCACAACACCACATACTAACATTTTGTTAAAATATTTATGAAATTATTTTTTATTATAATTATTCATTCTTTTTCTTGCTAAATCGATATCTTGCTTGGGAGTCGTATTTGTTTTTTTCATGATTCCATGAAGTAAAATCATAAAATCATCAGTGACACAAAAGAAAACTCTTGCCCATTTATCAGCAACATTGGTTCTTATTTCATTAAGTCCTTTGCCAAGTTTCCGACAGGTTGGCATTCCTATAGGCCAACCAAATTCAGCTGTTTGAATGTCTTCCCCTATCTTTTTCTTCTCTTCAATTGTCAGGGATTTAAGCCATTCTCTTACAGGTTCTTTTCCTTTTTCAGTTTTGTAAAAAGCAGCGGATATTTTTTTCATTAACGTGTACATCCTGTAATTTTGATTAGCAGTCACTTCCTTGTGATTGCTTTTTAAGGTTGATCCTTAATTATAAATGTACCACTTTTGGTACGATTGTCAATGGTGGAAAGTTTATAAATTGAAAATAACAACCTGTTTCCTGAGAAGCATGATATTTACGAATGCGAATCAATAATTGCTTGTTGTTATTAGTGAAGTAATGTTTTATGTCCTTTCATATTAAAATAAAATGTTTGCCGTTGAACAACGTAACTATATTTTGAATGATATTAAAATGCAAAATAACCTAGATAGTTTTTGATTGGAGTAAATAGCATGATGGGATTATGGGATAAAGTATATAATTGGTTTTGGGCTTTACCTAATGCAGAAAAGATTTCTTTTTGGGGAGTCTTAATTCCAACTTTAGGTCTGATTGCTGGCTTTATTGCTTGGCTTTTGAGCAAGCGTAACAGGAAAGAAAGCGGTTCATCTGTCAATATCACTGTCACCTCTCCCCCAAAAGAAGACTCTGGGGCTCTTGCAGAAAAAATTTATGATCGCCTCGAAAAGACAGAGGGGCAACTCAACGAAGCAACTCAAAGTCTCCAATCCAAAGACGAAGAAATCCGCGCCCTGAAAGATGCTGTTGAAGGCTTGCGAGAATTAGAAAAGCACGACGAGACAGCTCAACTTGCAGACGAAGCAGAACGTGAACTTCTTACGGGTAATCCAGCCAAGGCAAAGGATTTATTTCGTAATATCGCTGAAAATAAATTTAAGAAATCAAAAGAAACTGATGCACAATCCCAAGCAGAGAAAATTGAATCAGCTCATGCTTATCGACGTTTAGGCGCATTGGCATTTAGAAATGACACACATAATGCCCTTGAAGCCTATCAAAAATCTGTTGAACTTGATCCAGATAATGCCGATGGCTTGAATAAATTAGGGCGTTTGCTGAGACGACTCGGAAAATTAAATACAGCTGAAGAATACTATCTGAAAGCTCTAAAAATTAATGATGAGCTAGGACACAAAGAAGGCATGGCCAAACAATACTGTAATATCGGAATTATCCGCGAAATTCAGGGGGACCTTAAGGGAGCTGAAGAATACCATCGGCAATCTCTGAGAATTGAAGAAGAGCTAGGACACAAAAAAGGCATGGCTGCGGATTACGGCAACATCGGCAACATCCGTCAAATTCAGGGCGACCTTGTTGGAGCTGAGGACTATTATCTAAAATCTCTGAAAATTAATGAAGAGATCGAGCGCAAAGTAGGTATTGCCATTCAATGCAGCAACCTTGGACTCATTCGTAAAATGCAGGGTGACCTTGTTAAAGCTGAGGATTACTTTCTAAAATCTCTGAAAATTAACGAAGATCTAGGACGTAAAGAAGGCATTGCTACGAATTTATGTAACCTCGGCACCATCCGTAAGACGCAGGGCGACCTTGTTGGAGCTGAGGACTATTATCTAAAATCTTTGAAAATTAACGAAGCGATGCAACGCAAAAAAAGTATTGCTATGGATTATGGAAACCTTGGCAATATCCGCCAAATTCAGGGTGATCTTGTTGGAGCTGAGGAATTTTATCTGAAATCTCAGAAAATCAACAAAGAGCTGGGCCGCAAAGAAGGCATGGCTGCGGATTGCTGCAACTTCGCCAACATCCGCAAAACCCAGGGTGACCTTGTTGGAGCTGAGGAACTATGGAGCAAGGCTCTAGCTCTTTATAAAGAGATGGGCGCAGCTCCAATGATTGAAGACATTCAGTGTCGATTGGATGAGCTTCCCACCAGAAAGATATGTCAAAATTTCAATATCTAAACAGAAACAAAAGTGCACCAAACTCATCGCCCCTAATAGTCACTGGGACGTTTTCTCTTTTCCGTTTCCCCTCCCTTGACACAAACCGCATTTTCTAGCTTTATTTTTTCAGGAACTTCAACACTCCTTAACTAGCAAGCTGTATCAACTCCCGATAGTTTTGCGGCTTTTTTGTGTCTTGTGTCCATCACTACAGAACAAATGCTCTATGTCCTAGAATATCTGAAATTGCAGATAGCAAGTTTCGGAGGCAATGCCATCGACCCCCCCCCCCCACGATCGGAGAAATCTCGGAAGGCGGCAAGGGCTATGTGGGATAGGGTAAAGGGGGTTGGGAAGTAGGGTAAGGATGAGTTAGGAATTGGAGATGATATTAAATGAAACACCCCGCGGGAGCGGGGTGCCTTTATCGAAGAAATTATTTTTGTTTATTTACTTTAGCTTTAACTACTACTTGGTTCATTCTATCTTCTTCTATCTCGTAGCCTCGCTTTGGAAGTTCTTCAAGAAGATAATATCTTAATCCATAGTTGCCATCAAAAATATTTTTTTCTTCCAATATTTTTACTAAATCAACAGAATCTATAGGATCTTTTTTGTCTTTTCTCCAAAGTGCAAAATTATAAATAACGATTAGTGACCTTGGCTCTAAATATTCTCTATTCGAAGAATTGGGTGGCTTTATCCCTTTGTAATAGTCTATACTTGAAATATTATGCATATTAAGAATTAAATAAAATTGATGTCTCCAATGCTCTTCAGATTCTTCACAGACAGTTTTATATTCTTCTAATTTAATTGTGCTTTTTAATTTTTTGTAATTTTCAATTAGTCGTGCTGCTGTTAACCAATTTAAACGATTTGCCTCTGGAGGTATATTTACCTTCCCATTAGTGAGTGCGTTATACGCTCGTTCAAGAGCTCTCACTGCGCATGAGCTTATTTCACTGTCTCTTTTTGTTATATTAGATTTTCGTATGTTATTGTATGACAAATACAGTGCCACTGCCGCAATTATCACGCTAAAACTTTCCGGATTTAGCAATGGAAATATCATACTTTTAGCTTCGATTATTAAACTTGTACTGTTCATATTATAATTCTCCTAGTCTTTCTGTACAAATACTCCTCCCCAATACCCTGTCAACCCTACCTTCACTGATCCCTGCTGATCTGTGGCGATCTCTCACGTCCTCACTCCAAAACCCCATGTTACTGATTTCATAAGCGTGGAGGCTTTGCTTTCCTTCTAATCCTCGTGTCGTCCGTCTCGTACCTTTGGGGGCGGACGGCAAACCGGAGTTTGCTGTGAGTGATCTTAGTCCAGAACAAAAGAAAGAGATATCTGAAGCCGTTACTGAAGGCATCATTGTCGCCATGCAGAAGACAGGCACTTGCACGTGCAATCTTGAGCCGGAAGCGGCCAAGGAAGTCGGCACGCTCATGGACATGGTGCGTGATCTTGGTGACGGCAATCATTGTCAGGGCGTTAAGGCTATGCGTGCTCATCACGGTGCTATCGGTATCATGCTTGAAGGTCGCAAGGCGTTTTGGCGTGCGGTTGTTAGGGTTGTTGCAACTGGCGGCATTGGCTTCGTGGGTATGGCCTGTTGGGAGTGGTTCAAGGTCAAGGCGGCTAAGTAATGAAAAATTTACCTCCTCTTGACGCTTTTATCGTGCGTCGCCCCAGTACTGAACAAGGAACTATCGGCGTTCTGACTATTCCGGAAGTGAATTTCAAATGCTTCACCATCGAGCTTCCCTGGCTTGATAATGCAAACGGTATTTCCTGCATTCCAATCGGTATTTATAAACTCATCCTTCGTTGGTCAGATCACTGGAAAAGCTATGTTTACCAGTTTGTCCGTGTGCCTGATCGCTCAGCGGTGCAGGTTCACTGGGGCAATGTTGCAGGTGAAAAATCTAAGGGCTTCAAATCTCATTCTAAGGGTTGTGTGCTTTTAGGCTCAGTGGTTTGTCAGATCTGGGGCCAGCTCGCTGTCGGTAATTCCAAAAACACTTTTCGCAAATTTCTGGCCGCTACCTATGGCCGGGATCTGTTGCTCGAAATTCGGGAGGCTTAGTCATGGCTGATGCAGGACTGTTTGATATTATCGGTTCATCCTTGCTGGGTATCGGAACCGGCGGCATAGCGACCATCGCTCAAAACATTTTTGGCGGTATTTCCGGTTGGATCACTGAATGGCAGAAGCGCAAAACAATTGAGCTTCAGCACAAGCAAGAAATGGTGATGGCGGATAAGCAGATTGAAGTCATGCGTGTTGAAGGCGAAGTCGCTGTTCAGCAAGCGCGTGAAGAACGGGCCATGACTGAAACCATAATCGACGGCCAGAATTACCAGCAATCCTTGCTGCATGACAGCGCAACCTATTCTCGGGGCAAAGAGAAGACTTGGGCAGATTTTCTGCTGGTTGTTGCGGACTTTGTGCGGGGCATCACGCGCCCAACTATGACCGTATTTCTATGCTGGATAACATGGTCTACATATCAACATTTCACAGGCTACTTGGCCGAATCCAATGTGCTGGTTAGCAGCGATACAGCAAATGAGATGGTTCGTTACATCGTCATGAATACCGTTTTCATGTCCAGTTCTGCTGTGGGTTGGTGGTTCTCTTCCAGACCTTCGAACAAGGCTAAGGCTGCGGCATGAGCCAGAGTTTAGGAACGTTCCTTAAAGGTCTGTTTACCAAGGCCGAAGCCGCTAGAAAGGATAAAGAAGCGGTTTGGGCCTTGGATTACTTGCAGGAAAAGGGCGAGTACAGTCCGAAAGAGATGGAGAAAATCAAGCGTAGCAAAATGTTTGTTCCGGCTACCAGAGTCAAAATGACAACGGTTCGTTCGCAGCTTATGGATTTGCTTTTTCCTTCTTCCGGTGAACGCAACTGGGGACTTAAGCCTTCACCAAATCCGGAACTTCATCCAACGGTTATTGAGAACTATCGTAATCAGGCTTTGCAGAATGGTCAGGAACTTTCAGATGATGACATTGAATCCTTTGTTGAGAAGCAGGCAAAAGCATCCTCCGATGCAATGAGTAATGAGATTGCTGACCAGCTGGTTGGTAGTGGCGATCGTCAGTCATACCTTTCGGTTTGTAAGAGCGTAATCAATCAGAAGCTTAAATATGGAACCGGAATCCTAAAAGGGCCGCTTGTCCGTGAAGAATTCAGAGATGGGTACATTATCGATGAGGATGGGACGTGGACGCTTGAGAAGTCGCAGGTAAAAGAGCTGCGCCCGTTTTATGAAGCTGTTTCAGTCTGGAATATCTACCCTGATCCAAATGCTACGGATGCTCTGAGCTGTGAATATGTGATTCAGGATCACGTCTATAATCGTCAGGAAGTGCGCGATTTAAATGATTACCCAGGCTTTAAAGCTAAGGTCATAAGCCAGTATCTTCGCGATAATCCCGATGGCGATCTGGATGCAAAATCTTCATACCGTATCAGAAACGATAAAACTGGATCCGGCCGCAAGATCGAGAACCGTTACCGTGTGTATGAATTCTGGGGAACTCTCAGCGGTGAACAGTTGCAGAGTGCGGGAGTCGAAATTCCCGAAGAGGATCTTGCAGAAATTTTCCCAGCCAATATCTGGATGATTGGCGACAAAGTTATCAAAGCGGTCATTAATCCGCTTGAAGGCGCAACTATTCCTTACCAGTTCGATTACTTTGTAGAAGACGAAGATTCTATATGGGGTGACGGATTGCCTACTTTGCTACGCCACCCTCAGAAAGCTCTCAATTCATCCATGCGGATGTTGATTGATAATGCTGCTGTTTCCTGCGGTCCTCAAGCTGCGGTTAATGCTTCTGCCTTCATGCAGGGCGAAGACTTCCGCGACATTCATGCTTTCAAAGTCTGGCCTTTCAAATCCATCGAAGATGCCCGTAACGCGGTCCATTTCTGGTCAATGCCTTCTTATACGAATGAGCTGCTTGGTCTTGTGCGTGTTTTCAACGACATGGTTGATGATATGTCTGTTCCCCGTTTTATGTCCGGTGACGGTTCCCAGATGAGCGGAGCCGGCAAAACTGCGCGTGGCCTTTCCATGCTTATCGGAGCAGCGCACCAGATTTTAAAGGATCTGGTCAAATCATTTGATGAAAACATCACCCGTCCGTTTTTCCGCAAAATGTATTTCTGGAACATGCAGTTCAATGAACGCAGGGATATCAAGGGCGACTTTGAAATCATTGCTACAGGCTCCTCGGTGCTCATGGCCAAAGAGGTTCAGCTTGAAAGGATGCAGTCCATTCTAGCCATCACCGACAATCCCAGATTCGAGGGCTGGGTGGATGATGAGCGTCTTATCAAAGAAATTTTCAGCAATCTTGAATTGCCCGAAGGCATTCTCAGAAACACTAAGGAACGAGAAAGCTGGGAAAAGGAAAATGCCATGCAATCAGCCAGAGCAAACATAGGTGCGCTTGTTGAAGAGATGCAGAAGCAAGGCATGGATGTTCCGCAGGGATTGCTTCAAACGCTTCAGCAACAAGTTGGGCAGGTGATGCCCGAACAGGGAGGGCAGAATGAAGCTAGTGGATTTGCGGCGTAAGCCGACCAAAGAAAAACCGGATTCGAAACCGGTTGCTGTTTCCGAAGACGATTTTCCATATGGGCTGAGGATTCATCTTGAAGACGAATCTGTCACCAAGCTTGGGCTGAAGGTCAAGGACATCAAGGTCGGCTCAACTATCAAGCTTCAAGCCGAAGCTTATGTGTGCGGGATAAGTGCTCAACCGGATGGCAAAGGAAAAAGGATTGAATTGCAGCTCGTGAAGATGGGTATCGGTTCGGATGGAAGTTTTGAAGATGGCTTTAAAGAGGGATCGGAGAGTGAAGATGGATAGCCGTGAAGTTCTTGCTGAGCTGAATGAGCTTGGGACCGGTAAATCTATCCGGCTGATTAAACAATTTTTAGAGCTGAAAATTTTAGAGGAAAAGGACTCCCTTGTAACGGCTGCTGTGGACAAGGTTCCGCAGACTCAGGGCAAAATTCAAGGGTTGCAGGAAATTTTAGATGATCTGACTCCGGTTCCGGAAACTGGAAAGAGTCAAGACGCATATTCGTAGGAGGAAGTGATGGGAAGCGAAGATCTACACGCAAAGGATGAAGTAGTTGAACAGGACGAAACAACAGAGTCGGAAGAATTTGAGCAAGGTTTCACGGAAGCTGAATCTGCTTCTGAATCTTTGAATGATGATTCTGAAAACGACCTTGATGATGGGCATGACGGTGATGCCCAGTCAGAAGAAATGGACGACGATGATACGTCCGCTTCAGACCAGAGCTTATCCGAAGAGGATGAATCCGGCAGTGTGCAGGATTCTGCGGACACAGGCGATGAAACTTCCGAAGGTGATTCTCTGGCTGAAGGGCGCGATGTTCTTGACCGCTACTTCAATGATCAAACGGGAACTGCTGGTGGCGAAGATCCGCAAACACTAGCTCTGGTCGATCCTGATGAAGATATAGCTGATGATGTGAAGGATATCCTGCGGGTTAATCCTGATTATGAAAAGATCCTTTTGGAGGATTCCGATCAGGGAAAACGAATTAGAGCGAACCTGCATGAATTCGGAGCTGAAGCAGCTGTTCCTATGCTGGAGTCTATTTGGCAGTCGCAGGAAGTTTCAGCAAGGATTGATGCCGTTACTCGCAGCCATGAGCAGGATGAACGCAAGAATCACTTTGCGAAAGTAGGCAAGGCTCATCCTGATTATATGGAACTTGTCGCTGATCCTGCAAAGAAAGAGGAACTCGGGAAGTTCACTAGTAACGTTACCAGTTGGATTGAAACTCTTCCTTACAAAGAAGCACAACTGGCTTTTAAAGTAACAAAATCCGGCAGTGCTTCAGAAGTGTCCGAACTGTTGACCAAGTATAAAAAAGCAACTTCCGGAAAGGTGGATAAGGTTGATCGGAATAAAGCCGCAGCCGTTATTGCCGTTCCCGGTAAACGTAAAGGCTCGCCGCCATCAAAGCCGGATTCTAATGATTTCGGTGCTGGTTTTGATGATGCAGCTGATAAGTAGGAGATCAAAATGGCTTTAACTGAATATGGAGATATCAGCCCCAGAACTGCTGGTTTTGCAGTACCTGGATTTTTGGAAAGGGCTTCACATTTTAATATTTTCGGTATGTTCGGGCAGTCTCTTAAAATGCCTCAGAACAAAGGGCAGACCATTAAATGGCGTAAATATAATGCGCTTGCTCCAGCTCTTACTCCGATTGTTGAAGGTGTTACCCCTGCCGGTAAAAAGCTGAGCAAGACAGACGTTACCGCTGTTTTGAAACAGTACGGTGATTATATCGAACTCACTGATGTAATCGAAGATACTCACGAGGATCCAGTCCTTAGTGAGTCCATGGATATTCTCGGTGAACAGGCTGGAGTTACTCTTGATATGGTTTTGGAAGGAATCCTCAGAGGCGGAACAAATGTAATTTATTCCGGTGGAACTGCTCGAAACGCTGTCGTCAAGCCAATTACTAAAGGGATGCAGCGTCTGGCTACTCGCGCACTTAAAAAGCAGAGAGCCGGAAAGATCACCAAGGTTCTTAGTTCCACCGTCCATTACGGAACAAAACCCGTTGCCGCTTCATATATTGGGATCACTCATTCTGATTGTGAATCTGACATTCGGGATTTGCCAGGATTTGTTCCTGTTGAAGAATACGGCCAGCTCACTCCTTATGAAAACGAAATCGGCAAGGTGGAAGATACCCGCTATGTGGTTTCCACTTCCATTGAACCTATTGTCGATGCCGGGGGCTTAAAAGGAGCTTCAGGCAGTGACATGCTTTCTGAATCCGGTACAAACGCTGACGTATATCCCATCTATATCATTGGAACCAATGCCTACGGTGATGTTGCTCTAAAGGGCAAAGATTCCATTGTTCCGAAAGTCGTTAATCCAAAGACTCCAAGTAAAAGCGATAAGCTGGGCCAGCGCGGTCACGTAGGTTGGATTACCTATTACACCGGCGCAATTTTGAATGACGCCTGGATGATTCGCCTTGAAGTGGCAGTAACAGAAACACCGTCTGACAGTTAAGAGGAATGAATATCATGGCTGGTAAAAATGAAAGTGAAAATTTGGCAAAAGAGGCTACTAGTGCGAAGGCGCAAGAGACTCCCGTTAATTCTGAAGCCGATGATCTGAAAAAGCAACTTGCTGAAGCAAAAGCCGCATTGAAAACTGCTGATGAAGAAAAGGTAAAACTCGAAGGCGATCTTGATCTGGAAAAGAAAGCGCGTGAAGACGCAGAAGCTGAAAACCGCAAACTTGATGACCACGTTGCCAAGCTCGAAGGCTCCGAAATGGAACGCCAGAAAGCGGAAGAAAAAGTGAAGATCGTCATTGCGGAAGGTGAAGGCTCAGAAGGACGGGATGATGTCTTTGTCGGTGTGCAGGGTATTTCATATCAAATTAAGCGTGGCGTTGAGGTGAAAGTACCCAAATCCGTTTACAAGGTTCTGACTGATTCTGCCTCAACTGTTTATGAAGAAAGCGGTGACGGAGAAGATATCGAATATACTGCCCGTCCAGTTCCCCGTTTCAATATAAAGGTTGTGGAATAATGATTGCCGGCGAAGCTGTTAGAGATATTCGCATAGCTCTGCACGACCCTGACTGTGTGCGCTTTAGTGATGATGTGTTGCTACTGCATCTCACTCGCGCACAGCGTCAGGTCGTTATGATTCGGCCTGATTCAAACTCTTGCGTAGAGCGTGTGAAGTTGGAAGCGAATTCAACTAAACAGGAAGTTCCTGACCAGGGCCGGTTTATCGGTCTGGTCAGGAACGTAAAAGCGGATGGCTCTCCTGGAACTGCAATTACGTCCGTTGATCGTTCTTCGCTGGATGATTCAAATCTGCTCTGGCACATGGATCCACCTTCCGAAATTATCGACAACTACGCTTTTGAAGAGAAAGTGCCGACTGTCTACTGGGTAACGCCGCCACCTGCTGAGAATGTTCGGGTTGAACTCGAATATTCACGCAGGCCCGGTCCGCTTACTCACGGTGAACAGGACATGGAGTTGTCGGATATCTTCCTTGGGCCCATCGTAAATTACGTTCTCTATCTGTGTTTGGCTGTTAACAGCACTTCACCAACTAACTGGCAGAAGGGCATGGATAATCTACGTCAGATGTACGTTTCTCTTGGTGAAGAAGCCAAGGCGCGTCTACTCATGAGTCCAAACGCAAGCAAGCAGGGTGGCGGCAATGGTTAAATTGCTTACTGTCGGCTGGCGTGAATTTTTGCCACTGGCTCAACCTGCCCTGTCTCGCTGTCCAGTTCCTCAAATCATTTCAGAGCTCAGGAATTCAGCAATCAAATACTGCAAGCAAACGCGAGTCTGGAGACATGTTTCAGACCTGATGGATGTCTACAACGGTGAGTGCCGCTATGTGTTTGTGACTCCTCCTGATGCAACTGTAGCTGATACTTTAGAAGTCCGTTTCAACGATTATTCACTGCTTGAAATGGATGACAGAATTGTACGCGATGAACCCGGTGTACCCGGCTACTATCAAATTGAAGAACCGGGTTTTGTCCGTCTGATTCCATGTCCGCGTGAAGATGCAACCGCCATGCTCCAAACTGTGAATGCTCTTGCTCCGTCTGTTACGGCCGCAACCTGTCCGAAGTTTCTTTTAGAGACTCACGGACTGGCCATTGCTGCGGGAGCCAAAGCCGAACTCATGCTTGTTCCCGATAAAGGGTGGTCAGATCCGGCCAGATCGCAGGTTGAACAGCGCAAGTTCGATGGAGCTATGGCTGAGATTAGAGTCAAAGAAATGCGTGGCGGAACCAATAAAAAGCTTGAGATGCGCAGTGGAAATTACTTTTAAGGAGAGGTTTAATGGATACCTGTAAGTCAACTTATCTGAAAGACAAACTGGCTGGTCATGTTCTCAAAGGGGTTGTTTATCAGCCTCCTGAAAAGGTCTATCTGGCTCTTTTTTGTTCTGGAATTATCGAGACAGATTCCGAAGCTGTGAAACTTCAAAAGAACGGGGCTATTCTGGCCGCTCTGCGTATGGGCGATCTGGTCGGAGCTAAGGAACTTTCGTTTGATTCAAACTACGAACGGCAGCAGATCATTTTCGGAACTGAACCAGTTAACGGCAAGCTTCTAAACAGTGATGAAATCCGCTTCCCTCAATTCACTGATGATGCCGGTTTTGTCTCGCATTTCGCTGTCATGGATTCGTTCTCTGATGGCAATGTTTTGTATTTTGGGCAGTTGGAGCTGGGCCGCCTTGTTTACATGGGTGACACCTTCCATGTGCGTCTTGAAACCCTTTCTATTGAGGACGGTTAGTTTTGATTCTGTCTGGATGCATAGGCGGCCATGGTGTTGCTGAGTTCAGTTTCGGGGGTGGTTTCTGCCATTTTGAAGCTGAAGGTTCGGGCAAGGCTATGAGTCGTTCAACTACAGAACTTACAGGATCACTTGAACTTTTTGATACTGGTCATTGTGAAAGTGAATCATCCATTTCAACGCAGTCCGTCCATACTCTGATGAAGATCGGAGATATTTATTCTGTCAGTTCTGCTTTCTCAGATTCGCTGGTTAAGCGGCAGGGGATCGGGCCGGCAATTACTTTTGAGGGGAAGAGTTTATGATAAGTCTTAAAAATCTGGCGGAGAGTTTCATCACTTCCGCTATCTCGGATACAGCAACGGAAATCACGATTCCCGCCGATCATGCTGATCTGTTTCCAAGCTTGCTTGCTGGCGATCATTTTAGATGTGCGCTGGTGAATCCTGCAACGAGTGCGGTTGAATGGATTAACGTGACGGCTCGTAACGGGAACGTGCTGACTGTCTCCCGTGGCGAAGAGTCCGTTACTGCTATGCCGTTCCCTGTAGAAAGCCGTATCCATTTAAGGATGACCGCTGCGACTTGGGAAGAGATGGCCAGTGAATGCTGGATGCGTCCCAAGGATCAGAGCGGAGAAGCCGTGATTCCGCAGTTTATTGATTCGACTCATTTTTCAGTAGCCGGTGATTACACGGACTTTTTCAAAACAAACAGAGCAATCAAATCTTACCCGAACTTGTCAGTCGGTTTTGTAGAATCTGCCATTTTCGCGGATGATAAGACCACTGTAAAAGTAATTGAAATGGTTGTGCCGGATCCGCTCAGTCACATTGAAGCAGGTCTTGATCCGGACGCACTGGCCAAACGTACTCTCTCAAATGAAGAACTGCTCGGGTACATGACTCCGGTTCCCGTAATTACAATGGAAGCTTTAGAAGTGGATGGCGGAACATTGGTACATGGAACAATCAGCCATCCTGTTGCCGGTAATGCATATCCGGATTTAACTGAATTTCAATTTTCTCTGCCGGATAATGTCAC